>JAOZNY010000348.1 GCA_029933565.1 Bacteroidales bacterium | reverse complement strand
TACAACAAAAGCAATCTCGATATTGTAACTGATGCAGAGAAAGCAGGTGCTAAAAACATTGATGACATTAAAAAATATGTTATCGATCAGTTAAAGAGCAAAGACCTCGAGTATTCAGTAGTTGAACCCGATGAAGAGATCAACTTTCCAAGACTATGGTATGTTTGGAGGGGTAATGCTATTTCTGGAAGTGCCAAAGGTCACGAGTACTTTTTAAAGCATTATTTAGGAACACATAACAATTCCATAGCTGAAGAGGTAGCCCATCAATTTGTAGAGGATATTAAATGCAAAAGCGAAAACCCTGAAGGGAAAATGGATTTGATTGTCAACCTGAATTTCAGGATGGACACCTCTGCCTTGTATTCCGACATTGTTTTACCTGCTGCATCATGGTATGAAAAAACCGACCTCAACAGTACGGATATGCACTCGTTTATCCACCCACTTTCAAAAGCCATTGCACCGGTATGGGAATCTAAAAGCGACTGGGTAATTTTCCGTGAGATTGCAAAAGCGACCAGTGAATTAGCAAAAACACATTATTCCAAACCTATTAGAGATTTAGTCAACTTACCCATTGCTCACGATAGTGAAGGCGAAGTATCGCAAAGCGAAATCAAGGATTGGACAAAGGGCGAGTGCGAACCTATTCCGGGCAAAACCATGCACAATATGGTAATTGTAGATCGTGACTACACCAAAATCTATGATAAATTCATCAGCCTTGGGCCAAATATCAGAAATGGCTTAGGCGCTCATGGAAATGGATATCAGTGTGGTGATTTCTATGATAAAATGCTGGAAGACAAAGACCATCTTCAGGAAGTGGATGGAATAAAATATCCATCAATATATGAGGATGAAGAAGCTGCAAATGCAGTTTTACATTTATCTAGTCTTACAAATGGAGTACTGAGCCAGAGAGCATATGAGGGAGCAGAAAAAAGAACAGGACTTGCATTGACTGATATTTCAGAAGGAAGTCAGGATGTGCTTATTAAATACAAAGACCTTCAGGCAAAGCCACATCGTTACAATCAATCACCTGTTTGGTCAGGCTTGATGAATGATGGACGTGCTTACTCTGCTTACACTTACAACGTAGAGCGCCTTGTTCCATGGCGTACCCTTACTGGGCGTCAGCATTTCTATCTTGATCACGAAGGATACATTAAGTTTGGTGAACACTTACCTACTTACAAACCATCACCACGACCGGAAGCTTATGGCGAATTGCGAAGTACTGTTGCAACAGGAAAAGCAAAAATGCTCAATGTACTTACTCCTCATGGAAAATGGCATATTCATTCCACCTATGGCGATACTCTTCGGATGCTTACGCTATCCAGAGGTATGGAGCCTTGTTGGCTAAGTGTGGAAGATGCTAAAGAGTTAGGAATTAAAGATAACGACTGGGTAGAAGTGTTCAACGACAATGGAGTTTATTCGACCAGAGCATGTGTAAGCGTTAGAATACCTAAAGGTGTTTGTTTTGTTTACCACGCTGTTGAACGTACCTATTCCACTCCAAAATCTCAGATAAGAGGAGGAAAACGCTCCGGTAACAACAATAGTTTTACTCGTGTTCACCTCAAGCCAAACCTAATGGTTGGTGGATATGGACAGTTTACCTATCACTTTAATTATTGGGGACCTGTTGGAGTAAACCGCGACACTTTTGTGCTCGTTCAAAAAATGGATAAAGTAGAATTTTAAAATAGAATCATACCATGGATATAAGATCACAAATAGCAATGGTGTTTCACCTCGACAAATGTATTGGGTGCCACACTTGTTCAATTGCATGTAAAAATATCTGGACCGACAGAAAAGGTGCAGAATATATGTGGTGGAATAATGTTGAAACTAAACCAGGAACAGGTTATCCCAATAAATGGGAAGACCAGGACATTTACAAAGGTGGCTGGGAGAAAAAAGGAGATTCTATTTCACTCAAAGGTGCTGGTAAGTTTAAGGGAATGAAAAATATTTTTCATAATCCTAATATGCCTGTTCTTGAGGATTATTACGAACCCTGGACCTATCAATACGAAAATTTATTTGAAGCGGAAGAAGGAGATGACCAACCAATTGCCAGACCAATTTCTCTTATTACAGGTGATTACATTACTCCAAAGTCTGGTCCTAATTGGGACGATGACCTTGCTGGATCAGAGGATTATGCCAAGAATGATGTAAACTTCAAAAACCTTTCTGCTGCTGAGCAAGAAGCTATGTTTCAGTTGGAGAGAATGACAATGCATTATCTGCCAAGAATGTGTAACCACTGTCTGAATCCAGCCTGTGTTGCCGCTTGTCCATCAGGAGCAATTTATAAAAGAGGTGAAGATGGCGTTGTTCTTATTAATCAGAAAAAATGCCGCGCCTGGAGAATGTGTGTAAC
>JAOZNY010000347.1 GCA_029933565.1 Bacteroidales bacterium | reverse complement strand
CCCTTAGCGGAGAAGTTATTCAGAGGATTAAACTAACAGGCAGACAAAATATCGACTGGGAGGATATCGCTCAGGATAATGATTTTATTTACATAGGCGACCATGGTAATAATTCAGGAAACCGCGATGACCTTGCAATTTACATCGTTTCTAAAAATGATATTCCCGCAAATGGTGATGTAGATGTTAGTTCTGAAAGAATTGATTTCGTGTTTTCTGACTATCCCGGCAAGGTGGAAAAAAAGAAAGGCAATAATTTTGATTGCGAAGCAATGATTGCAACTGATAACTGGATTTTTCTTTTTTCGAAAAACCGTGGCGACAATCAAAGTAAACTTTATAAGTTACCTAAAACAGCAGGCGAATACACTGCAGAATTAATTACAACTTTTAACTCAGCAGGTCTTGTAACTGGAGCCGATTTAAATGAGGAGGAAAATGAACTTATGCTGGTTGGCTATACCAATAATGAGTGGATTCCATTTCTTTGGGTAATGTTCGATTTTGAGGGAGAAGACTTTTTCTCGGGCAACAAACGGCGTATCGATATGTTAAATATTCCGGCCACGCAAACAGAAGGAATTTGCTATACCCATAGCAAAACAGGAATTATTAGTTCTGAAGACAATCCCCTGTTTAATACAACTATGTACGATTTTACTTCGGGGCAATGGACTGACGAAGAAGCCTCGTTGATAAATAATTTTGAGGAAGTTAGTTTTGATTTTAAGATAGTTCCGAATCCTGTAATAAAGAAAAAAGTTAATTTGTATTTTACTCAACTGCCTGCCAACCATTACGATATTGCTATTTACGACAGTATGGGACGGATGCTGGCAACCGAAGAATATAATTTTAAAAGAAAAGAGACAGAGGTAAAACTAAAGATTAAATTGGGAAATATTAGAAGTGGCGTTTATTTTGTGAGGGTTAGTAGTGAAAAGGGAATGGTAGAGAAAAAGTTTATTAAGGAATAATGCTTTACGACAAAAAAGATAAAATGTTTGAAGGTGGCAGGAAACTGCCTGTAATGGAGGAGTTTTACACCTTGCAGGGCGAAGGCCACAATATGGGCTCGGCGGCTTATTTTGTAAGGATAGGTGGTTGCGATGTTGGCTGCTCCTGGTGCGACAGCAAACAATCGTGGAACCCAAAGAACTGGCCAACCGTTGCTGTTGATCCCATTGTTGAAAATGCAGCAAACACACCAGCCAAGACTGTTGTAGTAACAGGCGGCGAACCATCACTTTATCCTTTGGAATATTTTACAAATGAGTTGAAAAAACGTGGTATTAAATGCATGATCGAAACTTCTGGTGCAAATTTCCTTGATGGCGATTGGGACTGGATTTGCCTTTCGCCAAAGAAAAACAAGCCACCCCATTCTTCACTTTTTATGCGTGCTCACGAGTTGAAGGTAATTATCCAAACAGAAGAAGATTTGCTTTGGGCAGAAGAAAATGCAGAATTAGTAAATGACAACTGTATGCTTTTCCTGCAACCCGAATGGAGCAAAGCCGAAGAAAATATGGAAATGCTCACCAATTATGTGATGAAAAACCCAAAGTGGAAAATTTCACTGCAGGCGCATAAGTTTATGAATATTCCGTAAAGGGGGTTAGAGTTCAAAGGTTCAAAGGTTTAAAAGTTCAAAAGTTTAAAGTTTGTTTAATAATACTTCTTGGGTCTTCTATCTTCAAAAACATGGTTTCTTTCTGTAATCATTTTGTTTCTGGCATCTTTTGGGTCAATTTCTGAAAACAATATTTCTTCGTTTTGCGGACTTGCTTCGGAAATAATATTTCCGCCAGGATTACATAAAAATGATTTTCCGGCAAATGTTAAATCACGTTCAGTCCCTATGCGGTTAGTGCTGGCAATAAATACTTTATTCATAATTGCCAAAGCAGGAACAACCTTAAAGGCATTGTAGGTAACAAGGTTAGATGGATGGGCAATAATGTCGGCACCCTTTTGGGCCAAAACTCTCCACGCATCGGCAAACAAATAGTCGAAGCAGATTTGCATTCCAATGCGGCAGCCATCTATTTCAAAAATATTCAGACCATCTTCGCCTTCTTCAAAAATATCTTTTTCGTTCATAAAAAGATGAATCTTGCTGTATTTGCCTTCAATGCCTTTGGGGGAAATCAGCAAAGAGGAATTATAAAGTTTGTCGCCTTGTTTTTCGCAAAATCCACTAACAATATTTGCGTTTAAATTTATTGACTGTTGCAGTAGCATTTTTACAAATGGGTTTTCTGCAATTGGTTTACTTACTTCGAGAGCATGTTTTTTATCAAAAAAATTATAACCGGTGTCGGCTAGTTCGGGAAGAATAATTAGTTGGGAACCTGCACACTTTTTGAGCAGAGATTCTGCTTTTGCAGTATTCTTCTCAATTTCCC
>JAOZNY010000346.1 GCA_029933565.1 Bacteroidales bacterium | reverse complement strand
TGTTAATTCGGTTAAAAATGTCATTCCAAAAGCAATTATAAAAATTATGATAATTAGATGAAAACCTGCTAACCCACTCAATTGCTCACCAAACCAAAGCGATAACTCTGATTCTTTAAAGCCCGATGCAAGAGCAAAACCACCACCAAAAAGTAAAACAATATTCCAAGGTAACTTTGACGCTGTTGCCCAGTCCATGAGTCTTGCCCCCTTTTTGCTTTTTGAAGGAATTAAAAATAAGATAATCGACATTGCAATGGCAACTGTTCCATCATTCAAAAATGTAGGTTCTTTAAACAAACTACTCCATCCTGGCACTATAAAATCACCAATAACAATCCCAGAACGTGAAAGCCAAAGCAAAGCCAACATGACAAATACAACAAAAACTATTTTCTCTTCATAAGTTGCAGGGCCAAGACTTTTATATTCCTCCTTGAAATTAAGATTATTCATCTCATTTTTCCAAGAGGTTTTTGGTTTGAAAACAAAATACAGATAAGCCCAAACAATGATAAATACTACTATGCTTATAGGCAGGGCAAAAATGAACCAGGTAGAGAAACTTATTTCAGGTGCGGTGGGAAACATTATCTGAAAAATACGTACAAATGAAAGGTTGGGAGGAGTTCCCACAAGAGTTGCAATCCCGCCTATGGAAGCACTATAGGCAACACCAAGCAGTAGACCAATAGAATATTTTTGCAATTCATCTTTTTTAATGTATTCCTCAAGTTTTTGAATAATAGAAAGCAAAATAGGAACCATCATCATGGCAGTGGCGGTATTTGAAATCCACATAGAAAGAAAAGCTGTGGCAAACATAAAACCAAGAAGTATCCTTGCCGGACTGGTTCCGGTAAACATTAATATTTTAATGGCAATGCGTTTGTGCAAATTCCAACGCTGCATGGCAAGTGCCACAAGGAAACCTCCAATAAATAGAAAAATAACATGATTAAAATAAGTTGCTGAAACATCCTTCCCGTTCATTATGCCAAACAATGGAAATAGAACTACCGGGATAAGGGCTGTTACAGCCAATGGGACTACTTCGGTAACCCACCAAATTGCCATTAATAAAGCTACTGCTAATGTGTAAGTAACCTGCGGTTTACTAGGTTCAAGGTCTACAAAAAAAACAAGGCTTAGAAAAATAACCGGAGCCAAAATAAAGCCAAAAACCTTTGCTATAATCCCTGTTTCTGTATTCTTTTCAAGCATAGTTTGTCAATCATAATAATCACTGCAAGTTAGCAAAATATCATTTCTATATTAATTTCTCAAGATCCTAATACTGCTAGCGAATTTAACTATCTTTGCCTTCTTTTTTCAAAAAACTGATAACACAACTGGGTATGAGAAAGTTAGCTGTAGTAGCATTTGGAGGTAACGCATTATTAAAAGCAGGACAAAAAGGTACAATTCAGGAACAAGAGGATAATGCATTGGTTGCAAGCAATAACCTCCTCAAACTGATGAAGAATAAATACAATCTAGTAGTTACTCATGGTAACGGTCCGCAGGTTGGAAATATACTTTTAGCAAATTCAGCAGGGTTAAAACAATATGGCATTCCTGAAATGCCACTGGACATTAGTGTTGCTTATTCTCAAGGATTTATAGGTTACTTACTTGAGCAGCAATTGAGAAATGTGTTGCGTAACAACGACATGGATCGCGACATAATTTCAATAATTACTCAGGTTTTGGTTAATAAGGATGATCCTGCATTTGAAAATCCAACCAAACCAATTGGCCCTTACTTTACAGAAGAGGAAGCAAAAAAGATTATGAAAGAAGGTGAATCTATTTTCAAAGCAGATGCAGCTGGAAGGGGATGGAGAAAGGTTGTTGCTTCGCCGGAACCGTTGGTGATTTTTAATATGCGTTCAATAGAAAAAATTGCCAATGACGGACATATTGTGATTGCTGTTGGAGGTGGTGGTGTTCCTTGTTTTTATAAAAAGGAAAATACCCTACAGGGAATTGATGCCGTTATCGACAAGGATCTTGCTTCGGCACTGTTGGCTACACAAATCCATGCCAGCAAACTTTTTATTTTAACTGATGTTCCTAAAGTCTGTCTTAATTTCAATACACCGCAGGAAAAAACTCTGGACCGTATGAGTATTGCACAGGCAAAACGCTATTTAGCCGAAGGCCAATTTGGCGCAGGAAGTATGGCTCCTAAAATTCAGGCTGCAATCAATTTTGTAGTACGTAGTGGTAACGATGCTATTATTACCGAAACATCGAAACTTGGCATTGACAACGGTGGCACTAGAATTACGATAGTATAAGTACTATTATTTCTTTGGGGTCCCATAAAACTCCCATTTTCAATTTTTTATTTAAATCCAATAAAATATTATAAAAATAGTTTTTTGGCTGAAAACTGCTATTGTAGG
>JAOZNY010000118.1 GCA_029933565.1 Bacteroidales bacterium | reverse complement strand
AGTTTTATGTTGAATCTGCCAGAGGCAAAATTAAAAATGCGGCAAAGTGCAAATAGTAAACTTGAAGTATTTGATATTATTAGAAAAAAATATGTTTCTTTTACTCCAGAAGAGAATGTGCGTCAGCAGTTTATAAATTATTTGATTAATATTAAGAACTTTCCCGCCTCCTTAATAGCAGTTGAGAAGGGCTTGGTAATTAATAATTTGAAAAAGCGTTTTGATGCTGTTGCCTATAACAATAAAGGAAAACCAATTGTACTTATTGAGTTTAAGTCGCCTGAAATAAAAATTAATCAGGCGGTTTTTGAACAAATATCAGTTTACAATATTAAACTAAGGGTAAAGCACCTGATAGTCAGCAATGGAATAGAGCATTATTGTTGTAAAGTGAACTTTGAAAAAGGGAAGATTTCCTTTTTAGAGGACATACCTTTTTATAAAGAACTAAACTTTATTGAATAAATTAACATTAAAAAAACACCTTAGGAAAAAAGTTTTAAATTTGTCGCATTAAAAATTAAATATCATGAAGATAGTTATTCAATTAGTTTTACTTGTAGTAATTGTTGCCCTTGGATGGTTTGTGTACGAAAGTATTATGGAACCTGTTAAGTTTAAGGAGGAAATGGATGCACGGCAGTCTGAAGTTGTACAGAACCTTAAGGATATTAGGAGTGCTCAATATTATTATAAAATTGAACACAGAGCATACTCTAGTTCCTTTGATAGTTTGGTTGAATTTATTAAAACCGGTGAAATTCCTATTGTAAAGATTATTCCTGATCCTGAAGACACAACTTTTGTACGAACAATAAAAGATACTATTGGTTTTGTAAGTGTTGTTGATTCGTTGTTTGGAAAGCGACCAAACTTTAATGTGATTACATTAGGTGAAATACCATTTTCCGGAGGAAAGGTTTTTAAACTTAATTCAGGAAGTATTGAACGTGGTGGTGTTGAAGTAGCTGTTTTTGAAGTAAAGGCACATTACAACACTTTTTTAATGGGAATGGATGAGCAAACAATTATTAACATAATTGCTTCAAAAGAAGATATTGAAAAATATCCTGGGTTAAAGGTAGGTTCAATGACCGAGCCTTCAACCGATGGTAACTGGGAATAACTAACATCCCATGCCTGTTAGGATTAAGCCATATATCAGCCTGATTGATAAATCATTTAGGGAATCACAAACTAAAAATTATATATTGTCCATGCAAATAAGTTTGCATGGACTTGTTTTTTCTGTATTTTCAATAGATAATAGTAAGTTTATAGTATTTGAAGCCTATACTTTTAAAGATGTTGAAACTCCTGGCAAAATACCGTTACAACTCGATTTAATCCTAAATGAGAAACCCTGGTTTGCATTTCCTTATAAAAAGGTTTTTGTTCTTTATCAAAACAATCTCAATACTTTAATACCCACTGTTTTATTTGATAAGGATAAAATAAATCTTTATTTAGGTTTTAATCAGATACTTCAGAAAAATTCCAGAATTGTTTATGATGAATTGAGTAATACTTCGGCGTCAAACATTTACTATTTGCCAAACCTTATTGCAGAAAAAGTCAAAGCATTTTGGCCCAACTCAATAATCAAACATTCATCAAGTGTTTTGATTGAAGGTTTGACCAGGATTTATAAAAACAAAACCAATCAAAATATCCTTTTCTTAAATCTTCAGGAAAACAGTTTCGACATTGTGAATTTAAGATCGAACAAATTGTTTTACTTTAATAATTTTGGATTCCGTACTAAAGAGGATTTTATTTATTTTCTTCTTTCAGCCATTGAGCATTTAAATCTCAACCCCGAAGATGTTGAAATTATATTAATGGGAGAAATAAATAAGGGAATGAATATTTATGAAATGATTTACCAATATATTAGAAACTTTAGTTTTGTAGAAAGAAACCAAAGCCTAAGTTACTCCTATATTTTCGATGATATTAAACCTCATTCTTATTACTCTCTATTTAATTCTGTTCAATGCGTATAATTAGTGGCAAATATGGCCGTCGATTAATAAAGCCTCCTAAGAACATTCCAGTAAGGCCAACTACTGATTTGGCAAAGGAAAGTCTTTTTAATATTCTTACAAATAAACTTAGTTTCGAAGATAAATCTGTATTGGATTTGTTTTCTGGTACAGGAGCAATTTCTTATGAGTTTATTTCCAGAGGCTGTATACCAGTAACTTCTGTTGAACTCAATTTTAAATGTGTTTCATTTATTAAATCTACTTCTCAGAACCTACAAATGAAAAATCATAAGGTAATTAGGTCTGAAGTATTTAGGTTTCTAAAATCGAGTAATAAGAAGTACGATATTATTTTTGCCGACCCACCTTATGATTTAGATAATATTAATGAAATTAGCACTATTGTTTTTAAACGAGATCTATTAAATGAAAATGGGTTCTTAATTATTGAACATCCTCAAGAAATTGATTTCTCCAACGAGAAACATTTCCTTGAACATAGAAAGTATGGAAAAGTTAACTTTAGTTTATTTTATTATCTCCCTGATTTATAGTTGTTAAAATAAAACAATAGAACAATTATCAATAATTTAACAATTTTTCTGCGAATAAACTTGCATTTGAGCACTATTTTAGTGTATATTTGCAATGTTCTTTACGAACAATTAACTATAGCAGGTTAATTTTTTGGGTTATCCCTCAATAGAGGGTTTTTAGGTTAATAAGTGAAAAAGTCCTTCCTCCCGGAAGGGCTTTTTCTTTTATGGGTAAATAAGTTTTCAAAAAAAAGCCCTTTCAAAATGAAAGAGCCTTTTTTGTTTTTTGAAAAATCGTTATTCAAAAGCCAAAATGGATTTCTTTATTATGGAAATAGCTTCCATTAATTGTTCTTCTGAAATTATCAATGGTGGTGCAAAACGTATAATATGGTCGTGTGTGGGTTTTGCAAGTAGGCCATTTTTAGCCATTTCAATGCAAACATCCATTGCAGTTTTGCCATTTTTTGGTCTTATCACAACAGCATTAAGTAAGCCTTTACCTCTTACCAGTTCGATCATATCGGAGTCTATTTTTTCTATTTCAGATCTAAATATTTCTCCAAGTTTTTGAGCTCTCTCAGCAAGGTTTTCTTCTTTAACAACCTCTAAGGCAGCAATTGCAACTTTTGCAGCCACAGGATTTCCACCGAATGTAGAACCATGTTGCCCTGGCTTGATTGTTAGCATTATCTCATCGTTGGCCAAAACAGCCGAAACAGGATAAACACCACCTGAAAGTGCTTTTCCAAGTATTAAAATATCTGGTTTAACTCCTTCATGATCACAAGCAAGTAGTTTTCCTGTGCGTGCAATTCCTGTTTGAACTTCATCAGCAATGAAAAGTACATTTTTCGATTTGCACATTTCATATGCCTTAGTTAAGTAGCCTTCCTGAGGGACAACAACTCCCGCCTCGCCCTGAATTGGTTCTACAAGAAAACCTGCCACATTTGGGTCTTCAAGTGCTTTTTCAAGCGCTATAAGATCGTTGTAAGGTATTACTTCAAAGCCCGGAGTGTAAGGTCCGAAACCGGCTTTTGAATCAGGATCGGTTGACATAGATATTACGGTAATCGTACGACCATGAAAGTTGTCGGCACAAACAATAATTTTTGCTTTATTTGTTTCAATGCCCTTTTTATCGTAAGCCCAGCGACGGCACAATTTAAGTGCTGTTTCATCGGCTTCGGCACCTGTGTTCATTGGCAATACTTTATCGTAGCCAAAGAACTCAGTAATAAATTTTTCGTAAACACCCAGCGTATCACTATAAAAAGCTCTTGAAGTGAGAGTAAGTATTTTGGCTTGATCAACCATGGCGCCAATAATCTTTGGATGGCAATGACCCTGATTAACAGCAGAATATGCTGATAAGAAATCGAAGTATTCTTTACCTTCAACATCCCATACTTTTGCTCCATCTCCTTTTGACAATACCACTGCCAATGGATGATAATTATGTGCGCCGTATTTATCTTCAAGTTCGATAGCGGCCTGTGAACTTAACTTTTCTGACATTACTTTAATTGTTTAAAATGTTATACAAATACTTGGACTTCATATTGAAATTGACGCAAAAGTAATACTTTAAAATTCTTGTAAAATAAATTTTTGAATTTTAACACAATCAATTGTTTTATGGATTTTGTTGCACCTTATTCTGTTTGTTTTTTTGATAAAAAACAAAGGAAGAAAAGTAAATAGTGTTAATAATTTCCAACTTATAGCAAATGTCTGAATGGCAGTAATATCCATTCAAAAAACCTATTTATCAGGGGGCGTTTTGTCCACTTGGAATAATTAAACAACGAAGAGTTTTGTAATGTTTTATAAATATGTATTTTCATTTGTGAGGCAATTTCTTTATTTGAGCCAAACAGCATTATTTCATACATATATCTAAACGAACGGTAGTCAAAATTAGATGAGCCCAAAGCAAATGTGTAATCGTCAACCAGCATTAGTTTAGCATGAAGATTATTTGGTTCGTAAAAATTAAATTTTACCCCTTTCTGGTATAGTGGGCCAAGGTATTTATTTCTTAAAATGTCAATTAAATTAACATCTGATCGCTTAGGTATAATTACAACTACTTCAACTCCTTTTTTTGCAGCATCAATCATTGCTTTGCGCAGAGAAAACCCAGGTAGAAAGTATGGTGTTTCGATTAAAATTCGCTTTTCTGCCCCTTTAATCATTGTGATTAATTTTTGGTTTATCCTTTTAAAAGTAATTGATGGCACATCCCTTACTATCTCAAAACCATCGGCTTTTACAAGACGAGTTTTATAAGCAATATTAAATTTGTATTTGTTGTACATGCGGTAATCTTCCATAAACAACTTTACAAAAACAGGGGTAATATTGCTTTTCATCCTCAACATCGATTCACGCCAATTAAGGTTATAGCCAGTAATATTTGACGATCCTATCCAACTAATTTTATCGTCAATTAGCAAAAGTTTTCTGTGGTTTCGTCGATGGCCTTTAGTAAATATGTCAGTATTGTAGCGAATTTTTTCGAATAGCCTAAGTTCTCCTCCGGCTCCTATGAATTCTTTAAAAAAATCATGATCGGCAGAGCCAGCCCCCCAATAATCAATTAGTATTTTTACTTTAACTCCTTGTTGAGCTTTTATAGTGAGTGCCCGGTTAAATTTTTTACCTATTACATCGTTTCCGACTCTAAATGTTTCAAGATAAATATAGTCTTCAGCCAATTCAATATCCTCAACCATTGCGTTATAGTATCGCAAAGGCTCAGAAAACAATTGATATGGTTTCTTTATCTTTGTCATAAACAAGTTTTAGCATGTTTTATTGCTAAACTAAAATTGTTTTATTTCTTAATTTTTAGAAATAAAACATAACTAAAAATAATCAATATTATTAGCCCTCCTAAACCAGCCATTATTAGTTTTAGTTGTCGAATTTCTTTTTCTTTTTTTAGGTTTTCGTTGCTTAAATTTTGACTTTTCATCAATAATTGCTCAATATCATATTTTGCCTCAATTTCATAAAGTTTATCAAGTCTTAATTTGTCGATAACCGAATCCCTATCTGAGTTGTACAACGTATAATACTTTTCAAATTTTTCATTATTTGAAATAAAAGCATAGCATAACATCAATTCTTTATAATTACTCGAAATGTAATTATTCATTCCAGCCTCCGATGCCATCGTAAGGCTGCGCTGGAATTTTTCTATTGCAATTTTGTAATTTTTCAACGATAAATAAGTTTTACCAATATTTTGATTAACCATTATCAATCCGGTAATACTGTTCATTTCATCGTAAAATAAATAACTACGATTAAAATATTGTAAGGCTTCGTTGTAATCTTCTAATTCGGCATAAAGAGTACCAAAGTTATTGTATAAAAGAGCAATGCCAATTTTATCTTCTTGCTTTTTCTTAATTGCTAAGGATTTATTGTAATAGTCTAATGCTTTTTTATAATCCCTATTTTCTTTTGAGTATAATTCACCCAAATTGGTTAATACTTTTGACAGGCCTATTTCATCTTCAATTTCCTCATAAAAACCCTTCGACTTTTCAAAATACTGTATTGCTTTTTCCGGATTACCCCAGGCCAGATAGATAATGCCAATGCTATTATAGGCATAAGCAATACCCCATTTGTTTTCGAGTGACTCAAAAATCAATAATGCCTGATAATAATTATCAAGAGAGATTTGAAAACTGTTTAAGTAGTAATTAATATTTCCCAGACTAATCAATGAAATGGCCATTCCTTCTTTGTTGTCAAGAATTTCTTCGTATTTAAATGATTTATTATAATACTCATAAGCCATTTCAAATTCTGCCTTTTCCTCATAAATAAGTCCAATATTGTTATAGCAGGCAGCCATGCCCTTATTGTCTTTAAGTTTTTCAAATAGTTCAAGACTATTTTGGTAGTACAATATTGCTTTATCAAAATCACCTGAGTAATAAGCACTTATTCCTAACGATTTAAATGCTTTTGCCTCAAGTTCTTTATTCTTTAATAGCCTCGACTCATCAATTGCAATCATTCCATAATCGATACAATCGGTAAAATGTATGTTTCTGTAAGCTTCTGAAATTCGAATTAAGGTTTCTACCTTTGCAGTTCCTCTGGTTACTGATAGTTCATTTTTAAGGCTATCAATAGACTGAAGTGGCATGGATCCAAAACTATGAATAAAAAATATAATAAACAGAAGTGTAATTGAGTAACGCATCACGCAAAGGTAGTTAATGCAATAAAAAAACCTAAATTTGTATTTTTATTTTAAAAGATTATTTCATGATTAAATCAATGACAGGCTTTGGTAAGACAAAACTGCAAACCAACAACAAGGTTTTGAACCTAGAAATACGTACTCTTAATAGTAAGCAATTGGACTTGAACCTGAGAACACCTTATTTGTATAAAGAAAAAGAATTAGAAGTCAGGGCTCTCCTTGGTAAAAAACTTGTAAGGGGAAAAATTGATTTTTCAATTAATATTGAACAATCATCTGTTGATTCTGTACCAGAAATAAATCAACTACTTGCCAAAAATTATTATGATCAAATGAAAGAGATAGGCAAAGAACTTGATATCGACACTCCCAGCAATCCGTTTTCAATACTTATGTCAATGCCTGATATTCTTACATCATCGAAGGAGAAATTAGTAAAAGAGGAATGGGACGATATTGTTATAGGAATTAAAGAAACTATTAATGGTGTTATTGAATTTAGAAGTCAGGAGGGAGCAAAATTGCAGAGTGATTTGGTTGAACGGGTACATACAATTCAAGAGCTTTTAATAAAGGTAGAACCTTTTGAAAAGGAAAGGGTGCCTCGTATTAAAGAGAGAATCTTAAATAATCTGAACAATTTTCTTGAAGATGTAAGTAAAAGCAAAGATCGTCTTGAGCAGGAGATGATTTTTTACATGGAGAAACTTGATATTACTGAAGAAAAAGTGAGGCTTGCACAGCATTGTGAATATTTTCTGGAAACAATCAGTACTGAAGAAAACATTGGAAAAAAATTGGGGTTTATAACTCAAGAGATTGGTCGTGAGATTAATACATTGGGTTCAAAGGCCAACGATGCTGATATTCAAAAGATAGTGGTGTTAATGAAGGATGAATTAGAGAAAATTAAGGAACAACTTTTTAATATTTTATAGAAGATGTCGGAGAGAAAAACCGGAAAACTTTTAATTTTCTCGGCACCTTCTGGCGCCGGGAAAACAACTCTTGTAAGATATTTGATGGATGAAATTCCTAGTTTGGAGTTTTCTGTTTCGGCAGCAAGCCGCAAAGCCCGAAAAGGTGAACGCCACGGACATGACTATTATTTTTTGACGGCTGAAGATTTCAGAAAGAAAATAGCAAACGATGAATTTGTTGAATGGGAAGAAGTGTACGAAGATCATTATTACGGCACATTACTTTCTGAGGTTGAAAGGATAAGAAACAATGGAAACCATGTTGTTTTTGATGTGGATGTGAAAGGAGGAGTAAATATTAAAAAGCAATTTGGTGATCAGGCTTTGGCTGTTTTTGTGAAACCTCCATCAGTAGAAGTTCTGAAAGAAAGGTTAATTGGGCGAAACACGGAAACGAAGGAAACATTAAAGAAGAGGTTGGATAGAGCAGTTTATGAACTTGGTTTTGAGGATAAATTTGATGTAGTATTAATAAATGATAATCTGGAAAAAGCCAAAGAAGAAAGTTTGATTTTGGTTAATAATTATATCAATAATAAACACTAAATGAAAACAATAGTACTACCCGACTACAATAAAAATGTTCTTCGGGCAATGCTAAGTCTTAAAATTGAGGAAAGGGTTTTACATAAACTTCAGAGTGATGAGGTTTTAATAAAAACACATGCTGCTGTTTGCAACCCCAGTGATATTGCTTTTATTCAGGGGGTTTACAATATTGTTAAACCTGTGCCTGCTATTCCAGGTTTTGAGGGCTCAGGACAGATAGTGGAGGTTGGAGAAAAGGCTAAAGAGTTAATGGGTAAAAATGTTAGTGCTTTTGTTCAAAACGATACTCACGGAACCTGGGCGGAGTATTTTGTTGCTAAGACCAGCGATGTTATCGTTTTAAGTGAAGACATGGATTTGGATCAGGGTGCTTGTTTTACGGTAAATCCATTTACTGCTTATGGCTTATTCGAAATTGTAAGAATAGCCGGAGCAAAGGCATTAATACAAAATGCATCAGGAGGGCAAGTAGCTGCATTTATAAGGAAAATGGGTGATGAGTTTGGTTGCAAAGTAATTGATATTGTAAGGAAAAAAGAAACTGCTGAAATGCTAGTTGCTGAGGGTGCAAAACATGTTTTGATAGAAACAGATGAAGATTTTGACAAACAGTTAAAAGACATTTGTAATAAGTTAAAGCCTACAGTTGCCTTTGATGCGGTGGGAGGAACACTCTCAGGAAAA
Organism: Bacteroidales bacterium; assembly: GCA_029933565.1. Taxonomy (GTDB): domain Bacteria; phylum Bacteroidota; class Bacteroidia; order Bacteroidales; family F082; genus BM524. The sequence continues at coordinate 431 of JAOZNY010000118.1, read as the reverse complement.
ATGTTCAATGCTTTAGCACCTCATTCCGATTTGGTAGTCTATGGTGGACTTTCGAACAAACCAATGCTGGAATTAAGTATAATGGATACCATTTTTAATGATAAAATAGTTTCCGGTTTCAACTTAATAGACTGGAAAAAGCAGTTGGCTGAAGGTGAATTTGAAGAGATTTCCCAAAGTCTGCAACAAAAGTTCATAGATGGCGATTACAAAACTAAGATTTATAATACAGTTGAACTGGTAAATATTGTAAAAGGAATAAAAGGATACTTAGGCAATATGAGTGGAGGAAAGTTATTAATAAAGCCATAATTTCGGGTTAAATAAAGTGGTGCCAGCTGGATATATTTCCCGCAGATTACGCAGAATAGCGCAGAAAAAGATTCTGATGACTGAAAATGAAATTTCATATATAATTAGAGGGGCAATAT
>JAOZNY010000117.1 GCA_029933565.1 Bacteroidales bacterium | reverse complement strand
GGTTTCACCTACCATAATTATGTGCATAAGCAAATGGCTGTTGATATGGGCATTGGAGTAGCCTTGACTGGAGTTAAGTTAGGGGCACGATATCGCTATTTGTTTTCACCCAAAAATTTTTCTCCTTATGTTTCTGCTGGCTTTAACTACGGACTTGGAAGTGGTGGTGTAGAAATTGTGTCGCTCGACCAAGGAAACTTTTACAAATATACAGTAGGGCCTTCTTCTTTCTTTCAGCTTGCTGCTGGAATTGAATATCTAGCCAACAAAGGTTTCTTGTTTCAGTTTGATGTGGGCTATGCCTTTTTGCTAAGCGGCGGCGATTATGAGATTACTGAAGGAACCCCAAATGAACAAAACAGATGGGCTTTAGATGCTCAAACGGGAAGTGGGATAGTGTTTGAATTTACTCTCGGCTACGCCTTTGGCGGGGGTAAATAGTTATTGGATAATTGGTTACTGGATAATTAGTTATTGGATAATTAGTCATTAGGATAATTGGTCATTATTATTTCCTTATCCGCTCTTTTCCTTTAGTTTACTGTTTCCAAAAAGCGGGAGTAAGTACGATAAGAATTGTAAAAAGTTCGAGTCTACCGAGCAACATTAAAAACGAAAGTAACCATTTAGCAGGCATGGAGAAAAAACCATAGTTCTCAATAGGGCCAACACCACCAATACCAGGTCCAATATTTCCCAAAGAGGCAATTGCACCCCCAGCTGACGTTTCAAAATCGTAGCCCATTAATGAAAGGAGAATTGTTCCGAAAGCAAATATTGTAACATAAATTAAGAAGAATGCCATTACATTAAAAATAATGTTCTGCGAAACTGCCTTACCATTGAACTTAACAAGGATAATTGCATTTGGATGAAGCGCACGTTTCAATTCAAGCCATGAATTTTTTATAAGTAGCAAATGCCTTACAATCTTCATTCCACCACCTGTTGAACCGGCACTACCCCCAATAAACATCAGAGCAAAAATCAATATCCACAAAAACACAGGCCAAACATAGTAATCGGCAGTAACAAAACCGGTGGTTGTAAGTATTGAAATTACTGTGAACATAGCATTCCTAAAGGCCTCTTCAATTCCTGTATCCATAAAAAACACAAGTCCAAAAGTAATCAGCAAACCAATTACTACAATAATTGAGATATAGGTTTTAAACTCCTGATTTTCCCAAATTTTTGTAAACTTACGATGCAGAGCCAAATAGTGGAGAGTAAAGTTTATTCCGGCAAGAGTCATAAATAACATAATAATATATTGGGAATAAGGTGCAAATCCGGCAATGCTGTCATTCTTTGTCGAGAACCCTCCTGTAGCCATTGTGGCAAATGCATGGCAAACCGAATCGAACAAATCCATTTCACCAGCCCAAAGCAAAAGTACTTCGGCAATGGTTAGCAAAACATAAATTCCCCATAAACGCTTAGCGGTAGCAGTAACTCTGGGATGAAGCCTGTCGGGTGTAATGCCTGGCATTTCAGCAACTAAAAGCTGCATTCCTCCAACTCCTAGAAATGGAAGTATGGCAACTGTTAATACAATTATTCCCATTCCACCTATCCAGTGTGTCATGGCACGCCAGTAAAGTATGGTTTTGGGCAATGCTTCAATCTCGCTTAAAATAGAAGCCCCTGTTGTGGTAAAGCCCGAAATAGTTTCAAAAAAAGCATCGGTAAATGAAGGTATGGCACCACTGATAAGATAAGGAAGTGATCCAAACAATGAAATTACTACCCATGCCAGACTTACAATGAGATAGCCTTCTCTTTTCCCAATAGACGTTTTCTTTTCCCTTCCAAAAAAGTACCACAATGCAACGCCAACAAAAGCAGTAATTAAAAATGAAAGTAAAATGTAATAAAACGGTTCGTTATAATACCACGCAACAAATACTCCGCTTAGCATAAATATTGATTCGAAAATCAACAGAAAACTGAGTACCCTTAAAACTGTTCCAAATTTTAATACAGAGCGAAATGGCATTTTTTCAGATTATTTAAATACAAAACCTTTTTTTTGAAACAATTTTTCAACCTTGTCGGCAACACCAGGTAGGGCAAAAACAACAACCTTATCATTTTCTAAAATTTGAAAATCACCAATAGCAATAAACGACTCATCACCTCTAATAATACCTCCAATAATGCTGCCCTCCGGAATTTTCAAATCTTTAATGGGGCATTTTGTAACAGCAGAACCAGGCATGGCAACAAGTTCAACAATATCAGAATTTATTCCAATTAAGCATTTTTTAAGCGACGAAACTTCATTTCCCATTGCATGTTTTACAATATAACTGGCGGCAATAAGTTTTTTATTAATTATAGTATCAATGCCAATGTTTTGCGAAATATCTATGTAATCGAGGTTTTCAACCAATGCAACAGTTTTCTTTACACCAAACTTTTTAGCATGAAGGCATGTAAGTATGTTGGTTTCCGAATCGTTGGTTACAGCAACAAAAACATCAGTATTCTGAATTCCCTCGTCATCCAAAAGTTCAACACTTCTGGCATCACCATTAATGATTAGGGTGTCCTGCAATATGTCTGTTAGTTTGTAGCATCTTTCAGTATTAGTTTCAATAAGTTTTATGTTATACTCACTTTCCAGATCGCGGCAAATAACCTTACCAACACGGCCACCACCCACTACCATAACATTATTAATTTCGTATTTATGCTTACCAGAAAGTTTAAATAAATCATTCAATGATTCGGGCTTGGAAATAACATAAACCATGTCACCCTCCATAAAAACAGTTTCGCCAAAAGGAATAAATGAATTTTGATTTCTGTTAATGGCAACAGCCCTAAAATTTAAAGGGCCATGTTCCTTGGCAATTTGAATTAGCGAATTACCAATAACCGGAGCATCTTTTTCTATCTTGATCAAAAAAACCGAAAGTTTATCGTTCGTTAAATTGAACATCTCGTAAACTTCAGGATTATTGATAATGTTTAAAACCTCGTGGCCTGCAATATCTTCAGGCGAAACAAGATAGTCAATACCTAATTCTTCGTAGGTTTTTCTGTTATCGGCACTTAGGTTTTGCATGGTATTTACTCTTGCTATGGTATTTTTTGCACCAAGTTTTTTTGCAAGAATAGAGGTAATAATATTTACCGTTTCATCGTGGAGAACGGAAATTACAAGATCTGCTTTATCAACACCTGCTTGCTTTAAAACGGAAACCGAATTAGACTCGCCTACTATTGTAAGCAGGTCGGTATGCGATTCTACCATTTTCAATAATTCCTCGTGAGGATCAATTATTGTAATATCGTGATTGGAGTTTACCAATGCGTCGGCAATGTAAAACCCAACCTCCCCATCACCAGCTATAAAAATATTCATGTTTGTTGCGTTAGCATTTGCAAATTAAAAAAGAAATTGATTACCAGCAACCAATCATTAAAAGATTAAAACAATAGTAAAATTCAAAAAATAATTGACTTTTTAATGACACACCCCTGCCTCTGCCGAAATGGCTACGTGCAGGCAGGCCTGATTCCCCTCTCAATAGGAGACAATAGGTAATTGATTTTTTGAATTTATTAATAATTAATATATTCTTTCCCTCTGATTAGTTACAGTTTCTAAAGTAAAATTAAACATTTTTTGATTGTGTTGGCTTGAGGATAATTTTTAGATGATAGAAAAATATACTTTTGCAAGCCTAATGAGGGTTAACACAAATCTACTGTACTTACTTTTAACATTGGGCCTGATTCTTTTTGTTTTCAGCCTTTACCAGCGCATCCCAAATATCGACGATGCATGGATTGGTGAACAGGTTTTTTGGCTTAGCGAGGATGGGGTTGTTAAAAATATTTTGATGAAAAACTATTCTGACAACCAGAATGGTTTGCTGGCCTACCACAAAGCCTTTGTTTACAGTGGTCTTTGGGCGGTGCAATTATTCGGATTTAGTTTATGGGTGCTTAAGTCGGTAAGCCTTTTTTATCTGTTTGTTTTTGGGGCAATATTCTACTACTATCTGGTTAAACTCAAAAAAATATTAAATGTAAAACAGTTTCTTTTTGTGGCATTGCTGTTGCTAATCGAGTCACATATTTTTGAGTATTCTTTTGTTTTCCGTCCTGAGATCATGCTAATGTCGACAGGTTTTTTGTCGTTTGCCTTTTTAGAGCACAGTTTTAAAACGAAAAAGAATAAGACCCTATTTATTTTATTATCAGCAATATTTGCCGGATTAAGTGCATTGGTACATTTAAACGGAGCAGTATTTGTTTTGGCCGGAGGATTGATTTTGCTTTTTAAGAAACAATTTAAAAGCCTGACCTGGTTTACATTGGTAGGCTTTGTTTTTGTTTTTCTCTACTTCTCACACCTCAATTCTTTTTCCGATGTCTCAGTTTGGTTTTATCATTTGATGGCCTACGATTCAGGAAAATCGGATGTTGGTTTTGGCTTTGTTACATTGCTGAACATTTTGTTAAAACCTTTTGAAGAGCACTTTAGGTATTTTCATAGTCCCAAAGAAATTGCCTTAACATTATTACTGATAACTACTCTGTTTTTTGGTTTTAAAACCATTAAACAAAAAATGCCGTTGCTTCTGCCCTACGTATTAATTTTGGTCCTTGCCCTTGGCTTTATCGCCCCCGGCAAAACAGCAAAATATCTAATTCCTTTTATTCCTTTTTTCAGTTTAATGGTAGTTATTTTTGTGACGGATGCATGGCAAACAGTTTCGCGAAAACAAATTTTCATACCTAAAACCAAGGAAGCAATTTCAATATTTATTGTTTTAATACTGTTTGTTGGAGTTTCATTTGCCTACGATGGATATTTGTCGTCCAAAAAATTTACACCTAAAACTAATAAATCAATTACTGAACAGTTTGTAAAAAAGCCCATTAAGGAAACCATTATCCTTGCGCCAATGACTTTTATTTTCGATGAAATTTATGATTACAAAGAAATAATTGGTTTGATGTCCTTCAACGAAAGATTGAAAACAAATGCAAAAATTGCAAGTCCTCAGTTTTTCGAAATTACGGAAAACGAAAATATTGATTACATCCTAATTAACCAACATTATATTGAGAAATTTAATTTGGGCAGTTTAAATATTGGAAGTACTGCCGGGAATTATTTGGTGGTAGGGAAAAGTGACGGATTAACGATATTGGAATTGGAGGCAGGAATCAAGAGTCAGGAATCAGGAATCAGGATACCCAAAAGATAACTAGTGAATTGCGTATGAAATTATTTTCCATCTAAAATTAAAACTAATCAAAACTTGCTTATTGTCAAATTAACACGTATCTTTGCGTTTTTATAACACGTGTAAGATGATTACTAAATTAACTTTAACCCTCGAGAAAGAGACCATTAACAGGGCAAAAGAGTTTGCAAAAGAAAATGGCAAAAGTTTATCGGCTTTGGTTGAAACTTATTTTAAACTTCTCACCAAAGCAAAGGATAATGAAAGCAAAAACATTTTGACAGAGAAAGTTAGTGAACTCTACGGTTCAATTACATTACCCGATGATTATGACTATAAAACTGAGTTAGAAAAGGCCATTAACGAAAAACACAATGTATAAAGTTTTAGTTGATACAGATGTGATTTTGGATTTTATTACAAAGCGAGAGCCTTTCAATAATGAAGCAGCAAAACTATTTAACCTTGCCGATAAAAGACAAATTGACCTTTATGTTTCTTCTCTTTGCTTAAATAATATTTACTATTTGTTGAGGAAAATAATAGGGCATAAAAAAACCATAGAAACACTTCAAAAATTAATTGATATTGCAGATGTACTTTCAGTTGATAAAAAAGTTGTGTTATCAGCCCTTAATTCAAAATTTAATGATTTTGAAGATGCAATTCAACATTTCTCAGCGGTTGAAAATGGGGATATCGACGTAATAGTTACAAGAAATCTTAAAGATTATAAACAAAGCAAAATTCCAGTTATGACTGCCAAGAGTTTTGTAAGCCTAAAGAACTAGTGCTCTATCTCAAAACCATCCCAATCCAAACCAACATTAAATTTTTTGCGGAAAGCAATAATTTCTTTGGCTGATAGATTTATTGAAATTGCATTTTCCACTCCGTCAGGGGCTTCTTCTAAAACACTTCCTTTGGCATCAATAAACATTGAGTTACCACTGTAATCATTTCCAGGGCCATCGGTTCCAACACGATTTATACCAATTACATAAGCCATATTTTCGATGGCGCGGGCTATTAAAAGTTGCCGCCACGGATAGGTACGCACAGCAGGCCAGTTGGCAACATAAATGGCAAGATCGTATTCAAAATTCCCATCACTATATTTATTTTTACTCCAAACCGGAAACCTTAAGTCGTAGCAAATCATTGGCCTTATTTTCCAGCCATTCAGTTCAACAATCAATTGTTTTTCGCCAGCCTTAATTCTTTCATTTTCACCTCCCATTGAAAAAACATGTCGTTTGTCGTAGCGTTCAAAACTACCATCGGGGCTAACCCAAAAAAGGGAATTTGAAAAACCTGTTTCTGATTTAAGCAAAAAACTTCCGCAAATTGTAGTACTTAAATCAAAGGCTATTTCTTGCATCCATTTCAAGGTAGGTCCATTAATTTCTTCGTGGTGTTTTATAGGATCAACGGGAAAGCCTGTGGTAAAAGTTTCAGGAAGAATTATAAGATTATGAGCATCAAATTTTTCATGAATCTTTTCCTCAAAAGCCAAACGGTTTGCTTTGGGGTTTTCCCACACCAAATCCGATTGCAATCCTAATATTTTTAAATCCTGCATAATACTTCTGCTGCTTTTAAAAGGGTTTCATCTTGCTTTGCAAAGCAAAACCTAAGAGTTCTGTTTTCTTCGCCTTCCTTATAAAATGGCGAAACAGGCACCGAGGCAATCCCATGTTCAATGGTCAATCGCTTTGCAAATGCCAATTCTGTTTCATCCGTAATGGCGCTATAATCCAAAAGTTGAAAATAAGTGCCATAGCAACTCAACACTTTAAACCTTGAATCTTTAACTGCATTGGTAAAAACATCTCTCTTCTTTTGAAAAAATTCGCCCAAATAAGTATAGTTTTCAGGCTTTTGAACGTAATCGGCTATGGCATATTGAACGGGTGTGTTTGATGCAAAAACCACAAACTGATGGATTTTCCTAAACTCCTTCATTAAGTAATCGGGGGCAAGGGCAAAACCTGTTTTCCAACCAGTGGCATGAAATGTTTTGCCGAAAGATCCAATAACAATACTTCGTTTTTTAAGTTCGGCAAACCTGCTGGCACTTTGGTGCTGCTTGCCCTCAAAAATCAAGTGCTCGTAAACCTCATCGCTAAGCACAATAATATTGGTGTCTGTTGTAATTTTCTGAATAAACTCCATGTCTTCCTTTTCCAAAAGGCTTCCGGTGGGATTGTGTGGAGTATTGATAATTATCATTTTTGTTTTAGGCGAAATCATAGTTTCAATTTCTTGCCTATTGATTTTGTAATCAGGAAATAATAATTTACTGCGCCTTACAATTCCTCCACTTAACTCAATTGCCGGAGCATAACTATCGTAGGCTGGTTCAAGAATAATTACCTCATCGCCAATTTTCACAAAAGCAGTAATGGCAGCAAACAATGCCTGGGTTGCTCCTGCCGTAACAGTTATTTCAGTGGCAGGATTATAAAAACTGTTGTGGTTTAATTGAAACATTTTGGAAATTGCATTCCGCAATTCGACAACACCGGGCATTGGAGCATATTGGTTCTTGCCTTTCTTCATAAAATAACTCACCTTTTCGATAAGTTCGGCCGAAATTGGGAAATCGGGGAAGCCCTGTGAAAGATTAATAGCGCCATGCTCAACAGCAAACCCGCTCATTACAGCAAATATTGAAGTGCCTGTATTTGGCAATTTCGATTCAATGGAATTTATTATCATATTTTTAAATTTGAACCATTTAAGTCATATAAGAACATATAAGTGGTAATTTAATCATCTTCATTTATGTATCTAATGCTTAATTATGGAAGTTTATTTTATCAATATTTAATTTTTCAATTTTCCTACTTACGAGAACTAGCCAATCAAGCACTTCCTTTATCTGGCCTTCGTAAAACAAGTCTGATAATTATTTCTCATGGTTGGTTTAATAATATATATTTTTACAAACTTACGTTTATTATTGTTTGCTAACTTTGTTGATTCATTAGTAAAACCACGATAACAAAAAACGAATGTGACAAAGAAAATTTACAACCAAGAAAATGATTAAGCTTTTCTTTGTGTCTTTGCCTATTTGCGAGAAAATTTTAGAGATATGAAAAATATAAAAGATTACGATTTTAACGGGAAAAAAGTAATAGTAAGGGTTGACTTTAACGTACCCCTAAACGATAAACTTGAAATTACCGACGACACAAGGATGAGGGCTGCTTTGCCAACTATTAAAAAAATATGTGAATCGGGAGGCGCTGTTATTTTAATGTCGCATTTGGGAAGACCAAAAAATGGGCCTGAAGACAAGTTTTCGTTAAAACATTTAGTAAGGCATTTGTCGGAACTTTTGGATACCGATGTAATGTTTGCCGATGACTGTGTTGGCGAATCGGCCAGAAGGGTTGCTTCAAATTTGCAGCCGGGTGCTGTTTTGCTTCTTGAAAATTTAAGGTTTTACAAAGAAGAAACTAAAGGTGATGAAGAGTTTGCCAAAAAACTTGCCGACCTTGCCGATGTTTATGTAAATGATGCCTTTGGAACAGCACACCGTGCACATGCTTCAACAACAACCATTGCACAATTCTTCCCCGAAGAAAAAATGTTTGGCTACATAATGAACAACGAATTAACAAATATTGATAAAGTTGTTAAAGAAGGCGAACGCCCAATTACTGCTATTTTAGGCGGCGCAAAGGTTTCGGGCAAAATTGAAATTATTAATCACCTGATTGAAAAAGTTGACAATATTATAATTGGCGGCGGAATGATGTTTACTTTTATTAAAGCGCTTGGCGGAAAAGTAGGCAACTCGCTGGTTGAAAATGATTTGATAGAAACAGCGAAGGAAGCCATGGCAAAAGCCGAAGAACTGCATGTTAATTTTTATATTCCCACCGATGCTGTAATTGCCGATAAGTTTGACAACGATGCCAACAAAAAATTCTGTAACTCCTACGAAATCCCCGATGGATGGATGGGCCTCGATATTGGACCCGAAACAGGCGAAGCCTTTAAAGATATTATTGAGCATTCGGAAACCATTTTATGGAACGGCCCCATGGGAGTTTTCGAAATGCCCAACTTTGAACTGGGTACCTGCGAAGTTGCTAAGGCTCTTGCCGAAAGCACCAAAAACGGAGCCTTTACACTAGTTGGTGGCGGCGACTCAGTTGCAGCCATTAATAAATATAATTTAAAGGA
>JAOZNY010000345.1 GCA_029933565.1 Bacteroidales bacterium | reverse complement strand
CCAGATATACAGCGTGTTGAAATTTGTGGGCTTTTGGTGTCATTATATTTATAGTTATTATCTGTTTTCAAAAATACAATTTTTTTATGAAATCCATATCTGTTTCTATTATAAATTAATAAGGTCTCCTGGGCTTGTGATCTTTGATATGTTTAACGTACTCACATGTGTGTATATCTCAGTAGTCTTGCTGCTGCTATGTCCTAATAATTCCTGAATATACCTTAAATCAGTGCCATTTTCAAGTAAATGAGTAGCAAACGAATGCCGTAAAGTATGAACCGAACCTATTGTAGTAACTCCTGCTTTACTCTTAGCCCTATGCAATATGTTTCTTATGCTTGTACTTGAGTATTGACCTCCATATTGTCCTTCAAATAAATATTTATTTGGCTTATACTTAATAATGTAGTCAGTAATCATAGAGAGTGCCGAGTCTGCCAAAGTTGTGTACCTATCTTTCCTTCCCTTGCTCTGCCTAATAAAAACCATTCTGCGGTCAACTAAAATATCTTCAACTCTCATGTTTAATAATTCGCCAACACGCAACCCAGCAGAATAAATAAGGAATATTAAAGTTTTATGCTTAGCGTTGTCAATGCTGTCGATTATCCTCTTAATCTCTTTTTGGCTGTAAATACTAGGCAAACTCTTATTTTTCAAAGGTCTGTGAATATCCTGCAATTCAATGTCTGATTTACTGACAACTTTATAGTATAGTTTTAAAGCATTTATCGATTGATTAATTAACGAAGGTGAAGGTGAACTCTTTTGCACCCAGGTTTTATGATAAGTGTCAATTTCGTCAACACCAAAATTATTTATTTGTTTTAGCAAGTTACCCTTGAATGCATTCAAATACCTTAAAACCATGTTGTGGTAAGTTGCAAACGTGCTCTTACTGTAGTTGTGCAACTGCAGATATTCAAGAAATTCAACCGGACAACTTTTAAAATATCTATCTTTAATATATGATTGCTCAAGTAACATTTGTCTAATTTTCAAGTCACTTATGTTAAGATCAGCATTTATCTTTATACCATAATTAGGGAGAAAGAACTCAAGTACTTTAAGCAAATTGTATCTATTAGCCACAAATTGCCAAATACCCATTTTCTCGTTTCTGGTAATTATTGCAAAACCTTTTACCTTTAGTAAAGTCTCCCTCGGAAAAAAGTATTTAAACCCAATATGTTCCCTGTCATCCAAAATAAATGGAAATAGGAGTATTCTATCCACCTTGGGGCGTTTAGTAAGTGAGCGCTGCTCATATGAACTAAAACCAATATTATTTGGGCTTATGGTAGGCTTTGGGCGTGGCTTCCAATTCAAATGTTGGGTACTTACCTCTGCAATATCAGAGAATAATTCTTTTAGTATTCCAATATTCTTATCAGTGTCTTTAACATAATATGCACTCATTCCAACACTATACCTTATCCAGTCATTATTTCTAATACGACCACTAATGGTGTCGCTCTCCTTGAAATAAAGCCTTAAGTACTCTTTTCCGTTATGTTTAACCCTGTTAAGAAAGATAACTGATTTAAATTTTCGATTGCTCATATTTTTTTTTGATGTAAAATTTTATCAAAAGTAATATGCAATTGTTTTTTAGTTATTTTTATAAACGTTTATATTCGACACTAAACGTTTATAAAAATGATAAACTTTATGATACAACTACAATAAATTTATCATTGTAAAAATAATTGTCATGGAAGAGATAGCAGTATGTTTGCAATGTGGTGAAAAAATCATTGGAAGAATAGACAAAAGATTTTGTGATGCTCAGTGCAGAAATGGATTTAATAACAAACTAAAACGGGTTAGTGAAAAACAGATCATAGAAATAAACAGAATACTGCGAAGGAACCGAAAAATTCTTAAACAATTCAACCCTGCTGGTAAAACCACCGTTAGGAAAGAATATTTAGAGAAACTTGACTTTGACTTTAAATTTCACACCCATACCTTTACAACAAGCCACAACAACACTTATAAGTTCTGTTATGAATATGGTTACCTTGAGGTAGAAGATGGCTTAAAAGTTTTAATAGTTAATGAGCAGCCCTATATGTCATAGTAATATTAAATTTATAAAATATTGCTCAAGGATAAATAATTAAACTGTGCTTCATGAAGAAAGCTTCGCCCACTCAGTTACACTCATATTCTTTTTCACTATGGTATTGTGACTGTTAGGTATTATTGTAGATTAAATTACATTTGTTTTATTTGGCATTTAAAAATAGATAATTATTGACTAGGGTTTGCCATAAGTACCAATTTGTATTTATTCCAGATTGTAAATTCAACTTTTCTATTAGTTATTTATCACTTTTTATTATCCACTCCAAGCCAAAGAGGAGAAACTTCGTATATTAATCATAGGTCTAAATACTTTTGTAATTTTGAAAAAA
>JAOZNY010000116.1 GCA_029933565.1 Bacteroidales bacterium | reverse complement strand
AGTTGAAAGTTGAAAGTTAGGTTTTTAACCCCTACTTTCAACTTTTTACTTTATAAACTGTCAACTAAAATACTCTGTCCAGAATTTCTGTAATCTGTTCTCTTGATTGAATGCTGCTTGTTGCTGCAACAACTTCTCCGTTCTTATAATAGATATTAAAAGGAAGTCCCATAAATGCTGCTGCTTCTGGGAGGTTTCTGATTACATCAGCCTCAGGGTTATCAAAAAGCATATCGCGAAATTCAATATTTGTGTATTCGTCCTGAAGTTCGTCCATAATATCGTAAACAGGAATACACATTGGCCCCATGCGTCCGCAGCAAACCATTACGTTTTTATTTTCTGAAATAACTTTTGCATGCTCCTCGTGGCCTGCAATGTGTTTTAAACTTGTTGGTAGTACCATTTTATTTAATATTTATGATAGAATATTTATCTTTTATTATTTGTACTTGTTTCTATCATAAATTGTGCCAATTGAGTGATGCTTAAGCGATATGTTTAATGTTGGTAATTGCTTAACAACTAACCTTATAAAAATTAATTATTTGATATATTTTGGGAATTTAATTTATTGAAGGTCTGTCATGTCATTGTTTGAACAAGAGAAATTTATGACATGAAAATTAAAAATATGTGTTTGCTGTTTTTAATATGCTGGTAAATTCATAAACTTATGAGGAATAATGTATTTTAGCATCTTAAATGAAGAAGATAATATCAAAACTACAAGGTAACTATTACAGCATATTAAAAATTGTTTTGTTTTTGATGGCTATTGTCATAGTTATTTTAGTAAGCCCAAAGGCCAGCATGTTTAAGTATGAGTTTAGTGTTGGCACTCCGTGGAACCATACTGACTTAATAGCACCTTTTGATTTCTCAATTCTTAAGACTGATAAACAAATTGAGGAAGAGAAAACTCAAATCACAAATAATTTCAAGCCATACTTTAAATATGACAACGATGCATTTTTAGAGGGAAAAAAAAGGCTGAGTAAGGATTTTGAGGAAGCCTGGGATGGAAATTATCAAAAATCTAAAATATTTAAATACAATAGGTTTCGCAAAACGCTAAATGGTATTTATGACTATGTTGAAGGAAAGGGAGTGATTCAATATAATGCTGTTTTGGAGGGGAAGGATAAGAGTTTTATAATACGCTTAATAAAGGGTAATCAGGTTGAAGATGTTCGGCTAAATCGTTTTTTTGATATCAGATCGGCAAATGAATATGCCTTTGAAATAATTGATGACCTCGACACTGACGATAGTACATTGCTAAAAAATGTAATTAGTTATGCTCTTATTCAAAATGTGTTTTACGATGAATCGGTTAGCGAGACAGATCTGAATACTTTGATTGAGAATGTTTTACCAACACATGGCCTAATACAAAAAGGTGAGTTGATTATTAGTACTGGCGAACTGGTTACTGTTGATAAATATCAGATATTAAGTTCGTTAAAACGAGAATATGAAAAGGCAACTGGTACTACCGACTCGAAAGGGCTAATAATAACAGGACTTTCATTATTGATAATCTTGATGTTTTTAATCGAATTTCTCTATTTCAGAATTTATTTCAGCGAAAAATATGATTCCTTAAAAAACATAGTACTTGTGCTGTTTAGCCAGGTTGTTCTAATTTCCATAGCCGATTTTGTTTTTTACAATTATCCTGAATTTGCTTACGTTATTCCATACGCAATCCTACCAATAATAATTACTGCATTTTTGGGAAGTAGGTTTGCTCTAATAAGTCATATTATCACTATTTTAATTCTGGGATTTTTTGCACCAAACAGTTTTGAGTTTTTCTACACTCAGTTTACAGCAGGTTTTATTGCAATTTTTGCCGTAAGGGATTTGAATAAAAGAGCCGATATTTTTAGAACATCATTATGGGTGTTTTTAACCTATATGGTAGTTTATGTAAGTATGCTGTTTGTGCAAGAGGGCTCTCTGGAGAATTTCTCATTTACATTTATGGAATATATAGCAGGAAGTTCTATTTTGTTGCTGTTGTCGTTTCCAATTATATTTGTTTACGAGAAAGTATTTGGAATAATTACAAACCTCAGTCTTTTGGAACTTTCTAATACCAACAATCCTTTATTACTCGAATTGTCGCAAAAGGCACCAGGTACTTTTCAGCATTCAATGCAGGTTGCAAATCTGGCATCCGATGTTTTGCATGAAATAGGCGGCAACGCACTTATGGCACGTACAGGAGCAATGTATCACGATGTAGGAAAGACTAAAAACCCAATGTATTTTATTGAGAATCAGGGAGTGGGGAATAATCCTCACGATGATTTAGCCTATGATGAAAGTGCCAGACTAATTATTAGCCATGTGCTTGATGGTATTGAAATGGCCAGAAAGGCTGGTTTACCTGAGCAACTTATTGATTTTATAAGAACTCACCATGGTACACGCAAGGTTGAATATTTTTATAGACTGGAAAAGAAACTTAATCCAGGTGTGGAGATTGATGATTCTGAGTTTACTTATCATGGTCCAATACCTTTTTCGAAAGAAACTGCTGTTGTTATGATGGCTGACTCTGTTGAGGCTGCCTCAAAAAGCCTAAAACAACCAACTGAACAAAATATTAACGATTTAGTTGACAACATTATTCAAGATCACCTTGATAAAGATCAGTTTGTTAATGCCAATATTACAATGAAGGATATTACTGTAGCCAAAAAGGTTTTAAAAAAGAAACTGCTCAGTATTAATCATGTAAGGATTGCATATCCGGATTAGGTTTGAGTTTAGTTTGAAAGTTAAAAGTTAAAAGTTGAAAGTTTTTAGTGAGGTAGTTAATTAACCAATTATTCCAATTCCATATCTTTTAAATAAGAAAGTGTTTCAGGGCCCATATTAAATAGAAGATCAATAATACTTAGGTTTTTAATAAAACCATGGCGCTCAGAGAAGACCTGCGTGTAATGTGGAAAAGTGCTGATTGTTGGTTTTTCTTTTGGTGATATTTTAAATCTTAAATCAGTTCCTGTATTGTTGGGTTTTATAAAGTCGTTTGTAAATACTATTTCTGCTTCAATCCCTATTAATTCATTTAGAGTAATTAGCAATTTAGTGTTAAAATCTATCAGTTTGTTGTATTTCCTTGTGTAGAATATTTCCAGATCATCTTTGTAATAAAGAAAAAATGGAGAAGCCTGATAGGCTGACTGTATTGCTTTCCAATGGTTCTTTTGCCAATTATCTATTTCAGCAATTTCTATTTCATTAGTTTTAGTGTGATTGCCATTTGGTTTGTTAACAGGAATTGAGAGGGACATCTCACCTTTCTCAGTGTAAATAATACATCTGTTGCGGTAACTTTGCTTTTTAAAAGTTTCAAACTGTTCTATTAAAATACTATCACTTTTGTTAATGTGGTAGAAGTATTCGATAGGAGGCAGGTATGAGGTAGATAATAATGTGCATGGCATAATATGCAAAAATAAAAAAAGCCGTCACTCTAAAGTGGACGGCTTTTAAAAAGATCTTAAAAAGATTATTTTGCTTCAGTACCTTGTTTCAGAAGTACATCATTAATTGCCTGAACTAATGATTCTTTTGGAAGTGCTCCTTGTGCCATCTGTGGTTGTCCTTCGGCAGGGCAGAATAATAATGAAGGAATACTGCGGATACCAAAGGCTCCAGCCAATTCAGTTTGCTCTTCAGTATTTACTTTGTAAATATTGATTTTGCCTTCGTATTCTTTTGCTAGTTCCTCAAGTATTGGAGCAACTATTTTACATGGCTGACACCAATCAGCATAAAAATCAATTAAACATGGAAGTTTTCCTTCAAACGCCCAGTCTTTATTTTTTTCGTAATTAAAAACTTTTTCGTGAAAAGTCTCTTTTGTTAAATGTTCCATTTAATAATATGTTATTAGATTCTAAAAATGTTATTTACCTATTTTTAATAATTCTTTATCTATAATTTCCACATAAGATTCGCGTGGCAAAGCACCTGTTTGCATCATTGGTTGACCATCTTTTGGAATAAACAAAACAGCTGGTATTGATCTAATTCTAAAAACTGACGCTAGTTTTTTCTCTTTGTCAGTATTTATTTTATAGATTTTTACTTTGCCATCGTATTTTTCTGCCATCTCGTCCATAATTGGAGCCACCATTTTACAAGGCTTGCACCAATCAGCATAAAAGTCAATTACACAAGGCTCTTCCCCTTTATAATTCCATTCTTCAGGGTTACTCTCGAAATCCCATACTTTTTTAATAAAGGTTTCGTAAGTCAAATACTCAGGTTTAACTTTTTTGTCATCTGATTTATTTTGTCCTTCTGTCTTTTCGTCCTGAACAGTAATATTATTGTTCTCTTGGTTACCGTTAGTGTCGGTACAACTAAAAATAGTAAATGAGAAAACCAGAGCAAAAACTAAACTTAATTTATTCATATTTAAATAGTTTAAAAATAATGTTCTAAAAAACTGCGCAAAGATATATAAAAAAGTATAGCGCATTAATATCACTTTTGCTATCTTTGTCAAAAACTATTCCAATATTGAATTATTTCTTAAATTGTGCCAAATATGCCAGACAATAAATTAAATACTAAACTAGAGAAATTCAGGATAGCATTTCCTGACGATGCTAGTTGTATCAATTTATTAGCATTGCAAAAATGGAAGAATGGTTTTGTATGCACTAAATGCGGTAATACTAACTATTGTAGTGGAAAACTGGAAACTTCAAGGAGGTGTACACGTTGTAAAAAGGAAGAATCGGCAACAGCAAACACCGTGTTTCATAGGTGTAAATTTTCGTTGAGGAAAGCATTTGAAATAGTACTTTTAACATGCCAGACTTATGCCATATCGTCATATAAAATAAGTGACATGCTTGATCTAAGGCATATGACGTGTTATTCATTTCAAAAAAAAGTATCACAATGTTTAATGGGACAGAATGATGATGGTTTACTTAAGGATTTGATTACTGAAATTGATAAAAAGATAAATTAATATGGCTTTAGTGGTTTATAAATCTTCTGCAGGTTCGGGCAAAACTGCAACTCTTGTACTCGAATATTTACAATTATGCCTTCCTAACCCTTCGGAGTTTAAGCGCACATTGGCTATTACTTTTACAAATAAAGCGGCTGGTGAAATGAAGTCGCGAATAATATCAACTTTGGAACTTGGTGCAAAAGGTAATGAAAACTTTTTGTTGATTAAACTAAAGACAATTCTGAATATTGATAGTCAGAAACTACAATCTTTATCACAGGAATTACTTTCGTTAATACTTCATAATTATGATGAGTTTGCTGTAAGTACAATCGATTCGTTTGTACACAGAGTGGTCCGCACCTTTGCCAACGAAATAAATTTACCAGCCAATTTTGAAGTAATTCTTGACAACGATGATATAGTTCCTGAAATAGTTGATGAACTTTATGATAAAGTAGGCAATGAAACTGATTTAACAAACATAATGCTGAGTTATGTTATGAGTCAGATTGAAGAGGAAAAAAGCCATAATCTGGATGGGATATTATCGTCTTTTGTAGGATATAACTTAAGTGAAGAAATTTTTGAACAGAAGGAGTTTATTCAAAGTTTAAAACTAGCCGATTTCACTCCAATGATTAAGCGTTTGGTAAAAAAGCAAAATGCTTTGAAAGGGGAAGTTGAGAAATATGCCAAGGATGCTATTAATCTTTTTGACTCAGTATCCTTAAGTGTAGACGATTTAAGTTATAAAAAGGGAGGGATTTATGGTTTCTTCGACAAAATTAGAAGTTTGGTTTTAGACGATAATTTAGTTCCTGGTAAGAGGGCTATAAATACGATTGAAGAGAATAAGTGGTTGGCAGCAAAGGCAAATGAAAATATTAAGTCAGCCATTGAAATTATAAAGGAAGAACTTATTGGTCTGTTCTACTCCATAAAAAGTACTGCTAAGGAATATTTCTTGATTAAGTTTATTAATTCACGAATCTATTCGGTAGCCCTTACCACCGAAATCCAAAACTTATTTGCTGAATTTGTTGAAAGAACTGGCAAGGTTCATATTTCTGAGTTCAATAAAAGAATTAGCGAAAGTATTGCTGACCAGCCAATACCATTTCTTTACGAAAGGCTGGGGTTTAAATACAAGCATTTTCTAATCGATGAGTTTCAGGATACTTCGGTATTGCAGTGGGATAATTTGCTGCCTTTGGTTGAAGAATCGCTTGCAAGTAATAATTTTAATATGCTTGTGGGCGATGCTAAACAGGCTATTTACAGATTTAGGGGTGGTGAGGTGGAATTGTTTACTAACCTACCAGAACTTTATAATAATGATGGTTCGCAACTAAGCCAAAGCAGGGTGCAATTATTTAAGAACCAGATTGATGAAAGGTTTCTAGAAGTTAATTATCGCTCAAATAAGCACATAGTTGAGTTTAATAATGAATTCTTTTCTTACCTCCTTCAAAGTGAAAGCGATAGGTATAAGAAGAATTATGAAAAACTGGAGCAGAAAATTCACAATAGTGAGGATGGTTTTGTAAGTTTAAATATTGTTGATGCTGAAAATGTTGCAGAGTATTCTGAAAAACGTCTTGAAATAATAGAGGGATTTGTTAGTAGGTCGATTGCTACAGGATTTAAACCAAGTGATATTTGTGTACTATGCAGGAGGAAAAAACAAATTGGCGAAATTGCTTCGCATCTTATTTCTAAAAATTATTCTATAGTCTCTTCTGAGTCGCTTTTGGTTGCAAATTCACCAAGAGTGAGTCTGATAGTTTCATTCTTGAGGTTACTGATAAAACCAAACGAAAAAATATTACTTGCTGATTTTGTGTTTAAGTACTTTGGTTTGTTGGGTTCTGAGGATGCAGAAAAAACTTTTAAGAAGTTGGTAAATGGAAGTATTCCTTTTCCGGATGCAGTTTTGAATTTGATTGGAACTGACAAGAATGCTGAAACTTTGTTGCCATTTTCAGTTTATGAAATTTGTGAACTATTAATTAAGGCATTGCATTTTGAGAAATCAACAGATGCATTTATTCAGTATTTTCTTGACTTTGTTTTTAAAGTTCAACAGTCGGGTAGTTTTACTCTCAAAGATTTTTTAACTGTTTGGGACGATAAAAAAAGCAAGGTGTTTGTGGAGTTACCTGAGGATGAAAATGCAATAAAACTAATGACCGCCCATAAATCGAAAGGATTGGATTTTGAAGTTGTTATTGCTGATTTATATTATGCAAAAATGCATCACTCAAAAGATTTTTGGGCAGAAATTAATATTGAAGGTGAAGAGAAACTAACTAAAACAATGCTTCCATTAAGTAAAAGTATTTCTAAAATTGAAATGGAAGATGTTTATAATGTAGAACAAGAAAAAGAGCGACTGGATTTCTTGAACTTGGTTTACGTTACATTTACTCGGGCTTCGAAGGCATTGTTTGCTGTGGGAGCAAATCAAAGAGATTCTTTTGGTAAACTACTTACAAATTATGTTGCATTTAAATATCCGGAAAATGAGGATCATAATTCTTATGAATTTGGTAAACTTAAGTACATTTCTAAGGAAAAAAAGGATGAGTCTGAAGGAGTGAAGATTACACTTGATAGCATGCTTTCCACCGATTGGCATTCGATAATTGAAATTGCAGCATCGGAAGATATTTATTGGGAGGCGAGCGATTTTACGAAGCCAGCCTCATTTGGTAAGTTGGTACACAAAATATTATCAGAAATTCAGTATTCTTCTGATATTTTAAAATCAGTTTCAAAATACAGGATGATGGGTATAATTGACAGAGATGAGGAAATTAAGATAATCGCTATTGCCGAAAAAGTAGTTGAGCACCCAATGCTAAAAAAATACTTTACCGAAGGAGTATTGGTGAAGAATGAAACTGAACTTTATGATAAAAATGGAAGAGTTATTCGTCCCGATAGGGTTGTAAAAGATGGAGATGAGTTGATAATAATTGACTACAAAACCGGAGATAAAGATAAAAAGCATATTTACCAAATTAATGAATATGCTGAGGTTTTTGCTGATCTTGGGTTTGATTTAATTCGTAGGTTTTTAGTTTATATAGGAGATCAGGTAGTTGTTGAGGATGTTCGTTAACGGTCAGTTATGTGTTTGTTTGCGTACAATTATTTAAGTGGTTGTTCAAAAACGAACTCATAAAATATGTTAAGTCAGTACTTTGTGAATGTGGCATAAAATTGGTTAAGCAATAACATAAATAATTTGAGAATATAAAATAGTCTTGCTAATTTGCTAATCACTATGCGAATTAGTGGTATTATAATTTTAAAGGATTATTAAAACTAAACAATAAAAAAATGAAGAGATTTTTATTTACATTAATTTCATTAGTAGTTTTTTCTGGCTTGATGGCTGAGAATGATGTTCGACTGCTAAGATTTCCCGCAGTTTACGGAAATCAACTAGTATTTACCTATGCTGGCGACTTATACACAGTTAACACAAATGGTGGAACAGCCCGAAAATTAACCAGCGACGTAAATGGTTATGAGATGTTTGCCAAATTTTCAACCGATGGAAAAACCATTGCCTTTACTGGGCAATACGATGGCAATACGGAGGTATTTACTATTCCCGCTGAAGGAGGTGTGCCAAATAGGATAACTTATACAGCCACGCTGGGAAGAGATGATATCTCAGATAGGATGGGACCCAATAATATTGTAATGGATTGGGATGGAGATGATATTGTTTACCGTTCACGGAAGCAATCCTTCAACTCCTTTAAAGGGCAGTTGTTCAGGGTAAATAATAATGGTGGTATGTCAGAAGAACTTCCATTGCCTACAGGCAGTTGGTGCTCATTTTCAACTGATGGAAAACAGATGGCTTTTAACCGAGTTTTCAGAGAATTCCGAACATGGAAGTATTATAAAGGTGGAATGGCTGATGATGTTTGGGTTTATGATTTTGAAACAAAGGAAACTGTAAATATTACCAATAACGACAATCAGAACATTTTTCCAATGTGGCATGGCAATAAAATATATTTCCTTAGCGACCGCGACCGCACAATGAATATGTTTGAATATGATCTGGTAACTAAACAAACAAGAAAAGTTACAAATTATACTGAGTACGATATAAAGTTTCCTTCTTTAGGGAATGAGTCAATAGTTTATGAAAATGGAGGCTATTTGTATAAATATAACCTAAGTGATGGCCAGATTTCAAAAATTGAGATAAGTATCGAAAATGATATGCTTAATGCTCGTAACGAAATAAAAGACGCCTCAAAATCTATCGATTCATATGCAGTTTCACCTGATGGAAAAAGAGTAACTTTTGGTGCCAGAGGCGATGTTTACACACTTCCTGCTGAGTCGGGCATAACGCGTAATTTAACTGAATCTTCGGGTGTGCACGATAGGAATGTAGAGTGGTCGCCCGATGG
>JAOZNY010000115.1 GCA_029933565.1 Bacteroidales bacterium | reverse complement strand
ATTGAAATATTATTAGTAATTTTCGGCAAAAATAACCAAAATGGCTGAACATAATGTATTGGGAAAAAGAGGTGAGGTTTTGGCATTGGAAATGTTAAAAACAAAAGATTATAAAATACTGGAGACTAATTGGCGCTATAAAAGAGATGAAGTGGATATAATTGCAATGGACGGAAATGAATTGGTGATTGTGGAAGTTAAAACCAGGAGCACAGGTTTTTTTGGTGACCCGGAAGATGCGGTTGATGAGGCTAAAATGCTAAGGCTGGTTAGGGTAGCCGAAGAATATATTGAGCAAAACTCATTGGAAAATGAATGTCGTTACGATATTGTTTCCATTATTTTAAATAATAACAAAAGTAAAATAAGGCATATAAAGGATGCTTTTTATCCTTTTCAAGCATGAAAAAACTCTCTAAAAAATGGGTTGGGCGAATTACCCTGTCAGCATTAATTATTTTATTTATAGTAAAACTGCTGATTGGCCAATGCAATCTGCTGTTGTGTGGAGCATTCGTGGCAGTAATAGTTACCTATGCAGTTTTATCTGATTACGGACGTGCATGAAACACTAATAGAGGAATATGTGTTTGAAACAAAAACTGTTTTGCAACACTAGGCTCAAACAAACGTTGAAAAAATGATTTTTTGTGCGTAGTAACTGCTAAAATATCTATTTCCTTATCCTCAACAAACATTTCAATCCCTTGTTGTAGGTCGTAGGTATTTAGTATTCCACATTCAATTTTGTAAGCATCAATTGTTTCAAACAAATAATCTTTTATTTTTTTCATCTGAGTTTCGTTAAACGAATCATAATCGTCGAGTGAAGCATGTATGCAAAAGATTTTTGAGTTGAAAGGTTTTACAAATGAAACAAGTCTTCTTAGGGCCGAGTAATCTGTTTCATTAAAGTTTGTAGCGTAGAGAACCCTTTTAGGAAGTTTAGGGTTGTAGGCATCATAGCCTTTTGGAACTGCAATTACCGGAACACTTGCTTTTTTTATAATATCGGCAGTTACACTGCCAAACGATTTAAGGCCTTCAAGTTCAGAACCTCTGGTTCCCATTACAATCATTCCCGGTTTATATTCATTGGTATAGTTTAAAATAGCGTCAACCGAATTTCCTTTAACCAAATCGTAACTTACATTAACCCCTTTTATCTTTTTCTTTTTTATCATTTCTTTTAGCCTATCGGCCATAGCATCGAGGCTTTGATTGGTTTCTTCCTCAATTTCAGTAATTACCTGATCAAGATTTAATTGATAGGCATAGGATTCAAGATAAGATTGAGGCGTTGACAGTGGGTCGAGGTATGAGTTAAGAAGCAGTATATCTGATTTTAATTCGGCTGCAAGTTGCAGGGCATAGAAAGCAGCATTTTCAGAATGATATGTAAAATCAACAGGTACAAGTATTCTCCTGATACTTCTCATGTATTCAACGGCCTGTTGTTTTTTAAAGCCATAAGCTCCTCTAAAATCATCGAAAATTTTATTTGCCTGTTCGAAATCTGATTGATTGATTTTAACATTAACTCCTCCCGGACTTTCTTTAATCTGGTTAATATTAGTCATAAAGCATTCAATGCCATTTCGTTCAAGCATTGCCGAAAGTAATTGAGCCCTCATGTACGTAAGTGATGCCAGTGTAATTATTTCTTCAGCCATTTTCTTGGTTTTTTATTTGTAAATATACTTAAAAAAATGCCTTTTTGCAAATCATTTTATCATAAATAGTAATTGCAATCCTTTTAGTTTCAGATTAAAGGATAATATTTGCTAAACATTTAGTAATTTTGCCGACCATTATTTAATTGTATATGAATAAGAAACCAAGGAGTTCATCCAAAAAAGGAAGTCCGCATCCAAAGAAAAAATTTGCGGATAAAAAATCAGGAAAAAAGGTAAGTTCAAATAAAGGTACTAGCAAGGGATTTAAAAGCAGTAGTGCCGACACAGGATTAACCAGACTTAACAAATTTTTGGCTAATGCCGGCATTTGTTCTAGGCGTGAAGCCGATGTGCATATTGCAAGTGGGGCAGTGATGATAAATGGAAAAATTGTTACTGAACTTGGCACAAAAGTATCAACGACTGATAAGGTACAATTTGGTGGTGAGACACTCAACCGTGAGAAACTACAGTATTTTTTATTGAATAAACCAAAGGGGTTTATTACAACTTCAAAAGATCCTTTTGACAGGAGAACAGTAATGGCATTGGTGGAAAATGCCTGTAAGGAAAGGATTTATCCTGTTGGTCGTTTAGACAAAAATACTTTGGGACTTTTATTGTTTACTAACGATGGCGACCTTGCAAAAAAACTTACACACCCAAAACATAATATTAAGAAAATATATCATGTTTTTTTAGATAAGGCAGTTAAGGGCAGTGATTTACAGTTAATTGCTGAAGGTGTTGAGCTTGAAGATGGAATAATACAACCAGATAAGGTTGCCTATGCAAGCATGGAAAACGATAAAAGGCAAGTTGGAATTGAATTACACTCAGGGAAGAACCGAATTGTAAGAAGGATTTTTGAGCATCTTGGGTATAAGGTAATGAAACTTGACAGAGTGTTTTTTGCCGGCCTAACAAAAAAAGATTTGCTGAGAGGGAAGTTCCGTCAGTTGAGCGAAAAAGAGATAGGTATTCTTAAACGCATATAAATTTGCAAAAAAAATCCCCGTCTCTTTTCAAGAAACGAGGCATAAAAAATATTTTTTTCAATTAACCTGCAGTCAAATTACCTGCATCAGGTAACATACCTTCCAGTTCACCCGGATTATGAATTAATACAGGAATGTGTTGTGGACAAATATGATACTTTTGATTTTTGTATGATAACTCTACCAATGGTACGGTATTCTCATCGCTCTTGCAAACCAGGCAATGCTTTTCTTTATTTTCTTCCATTTTTTTTTCGTTTTAAAAATTTTGGCAAATATCTAAAAAACAATTGAATAATTTAAGTATTAAATTGCTGAATTAAATTATAACAATAATCAATCTTTAATTTTCCATTTTATCTTGTTTCTTGACTTTTTTATCTTGACTCTTGTTTCTTTTATCTTTGTGCCATGTACAGACCTGAAATTACAGAATGGCTACCAACTACTTTGAAAGAGGTAAAAGCAAGAGGATGGGAAGAACTTGATGTAATCTTGTTTACAGGAGATGCCTACATCGACCATCCATCGTTTGGGGCTGCAGTAATTGGAAGGGTGCTGGAAAATATGGGGCTTAAAGTTGCAATTGTTCCTCAGCCTAACTGGAAGGATGACCTTAGGGATTTCAAAAAACTTGGAACACCAAAATTGTTTTTTGGGGTATCGGCAGGGGTTATGGACTCAATGGTTAACCACTACACCGCCAACAAACGACTTCGCTCCAACGATGCTTATACCGCCGGAAATGTTTCTGGTTTCAGACCTGATTATCCCGTTAAGGTTTATACCGGTATTTTGAAAAAGATCTTTCCTGATACCCCAGTTGTTATTGGTGGCGTTGAGTCATCTTTGCGTAGGCTAACACATTACGATTACTGGCAAGACAAACTTAAACCTTCCATGCTTAATGAGTCAGGAGCCGATTTGCTGATTTATGGAATGGGGGAGAAGCCACTTAAGGAAGTTGTAAACCTTATGCAAAAAGGAGTGCCTTTCGAAAAAATAAATACGGTTAAGCAAACTTCAGTTCAGGTTTCCAACGAAAATCAGATTCCTGTAAACAAGAACTGGGAAACGGTTTATTTAAATTCGCATGAAAATTGTCTTATTGATAAAAAAGCCTTTGCCTCTAATTTTAAAATAATTGAAGTTGAGTCGAATATGATGGAGGCTTCAAAGCGATTAGTGCAGCAGGTTGGCGAAAATTTTGTTGTGGTCAACCCTCCTTATTCATATTTGAAAACAGAAGAGATTGACGAAATATTTGATTTGCCTTACACCCGTTTGCCACATCCAAAATACAGAAAGCGTGGCCCTATTCCTGCTTACGAAATGATTAAGTTTTCGGTAAATGTCCATAGGGGATGTTTTGGGGGCTGTAGTTTTTGTACTATTTCTGCCCATCAGGGGAAATTTATTTCATCGCGCTCTGAAGATTCTGTTTTGAAGGAAATTAAAAAGGTAGCTCAACTTCCTGATTTTAAAGGGTATTTGACTGACCTGGGTGGACCTTCGGCAAATATGTATAAAATGCAGGGCAAAGACCTCGATATTTGCAGGAAATGCAAACGGCCATCTTGTATTTTCCCAAGAATTTGTTTCAATCTAAAAACTTCCCACAAGGAACTAACAGAACTTTACAAAAAGGCTGATGCACTGCCAGAGATTAAAAAAATAACCATCGGCAGTGGAATACGCTACGATTTACTTTCTCCATCGCACAACAAAAAAGGAGGTGAAGATCTTGACGAATATGTTAAGCAACTTGCGCAACACCATGTTTCAGGAAGATTAAAAATTGCACCCGAGCATACTTCCGATGAGGTTTTAAAAGCAATGCGGAAACCTACTTTTGAATTGTACTACGAATTTATGAAACGGTTTACAAAATACTCAGAAGACGCAGGTTTGAATCAGCAGGTAATTCCATATTTTATTTCGAGTCATCCATCGTGTGGAGAGGAAAATATGGCTGAACTGGCAGCTACAACAAAATCGGCAGGATTACGCCTCGAACAGGTGCAGGATTTTACTCCAACACCAATGACTCTGGCCACGGTAACCTATTACACAGGACTCGATCCCTATACTTTAAAACCTGTTTATAGTGCCAAAACTCAAAACGAAAAGAAAGCCCAGAACATGTTTTTCTTTTGGTATAAAAATGAGTTCAGAAATCAGATAAAAAGTAAGCTTACCAGTATTGGACGTAGTGATTTGATCGGTAAATTGTTGGGAAAGAAAACATAGTATTTTCTTCTTCAGGCAGTAGTTTTAATACGCATAGCGAGGTGCAATATCCTTTTACCCAAAGTGCCGGAGTTTTTGTGCCATCTTCATTTTTAACGTAAATATTGCGCATCCACCAGTTAAACTTTTCCGGTGGAATATCCAGTTTTTTCAAATCCTCAATAATTTTCTGGTTTTGCTTTACCCAGTTTAATCTGGAAGATTTTGTATCGAGTTGCGGAACAGAATCTTTACAATCGTAGCGAAAAACCCATTTAACAGGAATTGTAAAAGTGTAATTAAATACATCTCCCGTTTTTGAACCCGATTGGCTTTGCAGGGCTTGTTTCCAGTTAATATTGGCATCAGGATATTTATTGGCAAATTTTCGGGCTAGTATTCTATCGTTTGGCTGGTATCCTTTCTTAAAATTCACTATCCAATATTTTGCCAAAAACATATTTATTTCCTGAGTGTTGTTGCCATTTGAAACATAATATTCAAAATGATTGCTTGCAGTTAGTTTAGGAGAACTTAAATTATTGCTGAAAGCAGATTTCATTATTTCCAGAAACTCACTATTGTTTCCAATTCCACATCCATGCAGTTTAATATGAGTTTTCTGGTCAATTATGTTTTCCGGCAAGCCGCTTAAGGTTTTATCCTCTATTCCTTCTCTCACTCGTTTTGTATTTGCGCGTTTGCCTTTGGGCGATACTTTTACACTTAAGCCGGTGTATTGGTTGCCATGCGAAACTAAGTTTATCAGCCCCCAGGCCTGATTATTTTTAGGTGAGTTATTGATGAGGTAATCCTGGACTTCGCTAAGTGAGCGGCAATGTGTAATTACCAAATCGGTTTTGCCCTTCTCGTTAAAACGGTAGAAAAGTTCTGTATTAAAATAAAACGGGTTCTTAGTATTGAAATCGTCGCCCAGAATAAATGTAATTTCCTGTCGTTCTGGAACCTCATTTTTTCTTTCAGGAATAAGAATATTTCCTGTTGAAATTGGCGAGAACAGCAATAGTGCTATTCCTACCATCAGCAATACAATATTGATTTTATTTACTTTTTCGCGAATATTCATGGCTCTTCATTTTAATTAATAGAATAAAGAAACACGTCATTGCGAGGGAGGTACGACCGAAGCAATCTTAATAATGTTGGATTAATTGAGATTGCCGCACTGCGCTCGCAATGACGTACTTTTTAATTTTTATTGTTACTTCATTATTCTAAAACACTATTTCAAAAGTGAACTCCTTATTTGTAGCAAACTTGCCGAAAACCCATTGCCTTATTTTCTCTTCCAGGCAAGTCCTTGATTTATCGCTTAAAGTTTTCCCATTAAATTTAATGGTCTTAACTTTCCCATCTTTAGTAATTGTAATCAAAATGCTTTCTAAACCATTAATCTTTGACAGGCACTCATCCAGTTGGGGCATTAGTTTGTTTTCGATATAAGATTGAATTTCTGTTTCTTTGCTGTTAGAAATAGGAGTTTTAAATTCTATTTTATCGTAATAACTCAGGACTTCAAATTCCATTTCATCCTCCATTACCAATTCAAAGCCAACTGCATAATTCGAAACATTTTTAGGCAAAGGAAGAGGCTGTTTTACAGTCACAATTTCACCGGGGTTTTTTGGTTCTTCTGATTCTTCAATTGCAATAAAGGATGTGTAATTTGTGAGCAAATTATATTTTAACCCTAATTCGGTTATTTCATTTTTGTTGTCCACTCTTACTAAATAGGAATAGTCATCGAGCATTTGAATACGTTTTCTTGCCCATAAATAACGTAAAGCCACATTATTAGCATGGGGTTTTACTTTAGAAACATCAAATTTTGACTCCCAACGTTTTCTTCCTGAATATCCTTTTAACTTAATGCTTCCTTGGGCTGTTCCTTTATACTTCCCAAAAATAATTACAGGTCTTTCGGCAAAAATATCAGCAATACTAAGTGGTTCAACATCATAAACTTCAAAGTTAGAAAATGTGGTTTTTATTTGAGTTAGTACCGGATTTGAAATATACTTCCTGAATTTTTCGGCTTTTTGGTTGGCCTCACTTCTGTTTAAAACAACAAATGCTTCGCCCATTCCGGCATGTGCCATACCATCAATAATGTATCTGTTAACGCTGCTACCAATACCAAAAACAAAAGTATTTGCTTTATCATTATTATTTCTAATCAGGTCGAAAACTTCTTTTTCAACCGAAACGTAGCCATCGGTAACTATTACAAAAGTTCTCGACATTTCTTCGTATTCCCGGGGAAAACTAAGTGCTTTTTTTAGGGCACGTAAAATTTCGGTACCGCCACTACCCCTTTGGTTTTCAATAAAATGTATGGCTCTGTTAATATTATCATTGTTGGCAGATAGAGACCTGTCGGCCATCCAGCCCGATGTTCCTGCAAAAACCAAAACATTAAACCTGTCTTCGGGGCGTAAATTGCTTACCAGATTACGCATTATCTTTTTTGATACATCCATTGGGTAGCCATTCATCGAGCCCGAGACATCGTTAATAAAAATGTATTCGCGTGGAGGGATGTTAGTATTTTCAATTCGTTTGGGTGGCTGAACCATCATCAGAAAAAAGTTTTCGTCCTCATGTTCGTAAAGTATTAATCCCGAAGCAATTTTATCACCTGAAAGTTGGTATTGCAAAACAAAATCACGGTTACCACCCTTGGCCTCTTCTTCGCTTAAGTTGATTTTTGCTTCATCAGTACTAGGATAAAAAACTTTCACCTCATGGGTTTTGCAACTAATATCCTGAATGCACATGCCGGCCGAAAGATTAATATTTATGTCGAAATTATAAGTCGGCTTTTCTCCCTCATGTAAATATGGCGTACTAACAAAACTGTTGTTATTTTCTTGTGCTGAAGAATATCGGGGGCCTACAACCGTAGGATACACAAATTCATAAATCCCAGCATTGGGAACTAAAATCTCGGTGTATTTCATGCTAACCATAATTTCGTCGCCGGGTAAAATATTGGCAACATTCATTTGAAACACATTGGGGCGATGCTGTTCCAAAAGAGAAGTGCGTTTTCCTTGCTGTTTTGCTGTTTCGTAGTCTCTGCGTGCTTTTTGCTTTTCCTCAATAGTGGCAATTATTTTTCGTTTGCCAATGGTCATTTCCATTGCATAAATTGCTGCATTTGCCGAGGCAGGGAAAATGTAAATGCACTCTAAGGTATTTTTACCTTCATTTTTGTAAACCTGATTAATGGTAACATCGGCGATTACTCCAACAATGTTTACTTGTGCCGAAGTGCTTTTTAATGGGAGTTGATCTGTGCTAGTCTCGTCACTTATCACCAGAAAATATGGCGATGAAACTTTGTCGTTTGATTGTGATCTTTTTTGAGAGAAAGAAGTTAAACTGATAACTAAGGCAAAAAGAACCACTGAAATTTTAATGAGATTGTTCATAAGGCTTAATTTTTAATTAGTGAATTATTTTTTGGTTTAAAATATTTCTAATTCAAAAAGTAAAAATTATTTGCCCTATTTAGTCTTTTAGTTTTTATTTACATGAACACTAGCAACTTAAAAAATGTAAATTAAGTTTGCTTTACTAATAACTCACTCAAATTGCAATTTGGTATTTTTAAAATCATAATAAATATTAAAACCCAATAAACTCCATGTTTTAATTGATAAAAGATATGTAACTAATTTTTTTTTGCGGCGTATAAAAAACAAAATTGCGAACTAATTTCTTTGTAGAAATTTGGTAGATTATTGCTTGCTTGCTTTATGACAATTAATTTATTACTTTTGTACGTAACTAATCACTGTTGCTACTTATTGAAAAACAAGCAAGCATTTTCGTTTGAGCAACAGTTATACTAAAATTTAATAATTATGAAAAGGATAGCGATAGCCATTGTTTTGATTAGTTTGGGTACTGTGTTTTTAAGTGCACAAACTCCACCAAAAGCAAATAAAACAGGAGTAAAATGGGGCATGTCAGTAGATGATTTATTGCTCTATAATACAGATAAAGTAAATTATGATTCTTCTTTTATGAGAGAGTCTCAGACTAAGTTTAATACAGCCGAAGTAAGAATAATTAGTGTTGAAAAAACTTTTTGGGGAGAAAAATTTGGTAAAAGGTACGAATTTGAAGATGATGAGTTAATACACTTAAGTATTACAAAGATTGATGAACCTAAATTTCCATTTTTTGATTATAGAAATTACACAATTGAGTTTTCAAATGCTCTTATTACTAAATATGGGCAGTCAACAAAAACCCAAAACGGAAAACTGATTATGGATCTTGATGATTTAGCGGACATAAAATACGAAAAGTTAAACTTTAGTTTTGTACGAACATGGAATCTAGATAATGAAAAAATAATTTTAACATTTGACAATACTCCTTATGCATACGAAAATATTATTGGTTGGTCTATTGAATATTTTTCGAATGAAATTGAGAAAAAAATAGAACTTAAACATGTAACTCATGAAATGAACATATTACACCGCGAAGAGAGAAAAAAGAAGGAAGAACTTGCCAATGTAATGAATGAACTTTAAG
>JAOZNY010000114.1:8191-9488 GCA_029933565.1 Bacteroidales bacterium | reverse complement strand
CAAATTTTATTTTAAGATACTATGAAGATAGCAGCCGGCACAAAAGCAAAAATAGTTTACGATTTAAAAACCACAGAAGGAAAAACAATTGAAAGTGTAGCAGAGGAAGCACCCATTGAGTTTGCCTTTGGCGTTATGCAACTTATGCCTGAGTTTGAAGAGAAACTTACAGGTTTAGAAAGCGGTGAGCATTTCGACATTACCATAAAAGCAGAAAATGCCTATGGCCCTGTTGATCCCTACGCTATTTTCGATATCCCAATAGATACTTTTGAGGTGGATGGAAAAGTGGACGATAAAATGATTCAATTAGGAAATGTAATTCCCATGACCGACAACGAAGGCAATAAGCACCAGGGGAAAATTATAAAAATCCTAAAAGAAGCGGTAACCTTCGATTTTAACCACCCACTTGCCGGTGAAAATCTTAATTTTGTAGGCAAAGTAATATCAATTGAACCAGACAAAAAATAATAAAAATGAAGAAACTTTTATATACCATTATCATACTTACAATAGCACTGAGTTCGTGCAATAATCAAACTACAAAAAGTGGCAAAATAAAAACTGAGGCCTATAGGCCAGTTGAAATAGTTGTTGATAATCCTACAGTTATTGAACTTAACGACAGCACCAAAGAGGCCTTATTCACAAGGGCTAAATGGCTTGCCAAGCAAATAAAATTTGCTTACAAAGAAGAACTGCATAAAGTGGTAACAGAGCAAGGAATGCTTGAGGCCATTGGTTTTTGTAATGAACGAGCCATGGAGATTTCTGATTCTCTTTCTGTTGTTCACCAAATAAATATTAAAAGGGCTGCCCTTAAAAACCGTAATCCATTGAATGCAATGACAGAGAAAGAAACTAAAATTTACAAAGATTTTGTAATTGGTTGGTTAAACAAAGCACCAATGAAAGGACGAATTATGGCTAACGAACTAAATCAGCCTGTTTATTACAATGTAATTATGATGCAAAGGTTCTGCCTGAAATGTCACGGCAATTCTGAGGAAGTAAATCCTGAGGTGGCACAGAAAATAAAAGAGTTGTATCCAATAGATAGAGCCACCGATTTTACAATTATGCAACCAAGAGGAATGTGGGCTATTACTTTCCCTGAATATTCTGTAAAATAAAAAACCGTGGGACTTAAATGTGTTCATTGTGGTGAAGACTGTGGGTCTAGCCCGGTAATGTTTGACGACAAACCATTTTGTTGTCACGGTTGCAAAACTGTTTACCAAATTCTTAACCAGCAAAATCTTGATCAGTACTACGAAATTCAGCCCATGTCAGG
>JAOZNY010000114.1:3598-8091 GCA_029933565.1 Bacteroidales bacterium | reverse complement strand
CAAATTGTTGAACTTCTGGCATCCATACATTACGTTCCCGAGATTACCCTCGATCAGTTAAATAAAAAAGATACTTCAAACGCAGATAAAGATTTACTCATAAAAATTGGCATTGCAGGCTTTAGCCTTATGAATGTAATGCTCTATAATTTTCCTGAATACCTTCCGGGTAGCGAGCAATTGGATGATTTGTTTATTGGGGTGTTTGGGTGGATGAGTTTTCTGCTTAGCCTACCAGTAGTTTTTTATTGCGCAAACGACTATTATCTTTCTGCCTTTAAAGGCTTGAAACACAAAATTATAAATATCGACTTGCCAATAACGCTTGGCATATTTACTCTATTTGCTCAAAGCACTTACGATATTGTTACAGGCAATGGGATTGGCTATATGGATTCGCTGGTGGGTTTGGTGTTCTTCCTTTTGGTTGGAAAATGGTATCAGGGAAGAACTTATCAGGCACTGTCGTTTGAAAGGGATTATAAATCATACTTTCCAGTAGCAGTAACTAAAATAATTGGCTCGGCAAAAGAAAGTATTCAACTTAAATACTTAAAAGAAAACGATAGGATCTTAATCCGAAATCAGGAACTTATCCCTGCCGACTCAAAAGTTGTAAAAGGAAATGCGAGTATTGATTATTCGTTTGTTACCGGTGAATCCTTGCCAATCCATAAAAATGTAGGCGATATAATTTTTGCCGGTGGTCGACAAGTGGGAAGCAATATTGAACTGGAAGTTGTTAAAAGTGTTGAGCAAAGTTACCTCACTCAATTGTGGAATCAAGATCCAAAAGGTAAAGATTCGGGTTCGAATTTAAATAATACAATAAATAAGGTAAGTGAATACTTTACTGCTATAATTTTGCTCATTGCTTTTGGCGCTGGCATTTATTGGTTCTTCAACGATCCCTCATTGGCAGTTTTTGCCTTTACCTCTGTTCTTATAATTGCCTGCCCTTGTGCCTTAGCCTTAACCATTCCATTTACTTTTGGTAGTACAATGAGAGCCTTTGGGAGAAAAGGCTTTTACATAAAAAATACCGATGTAATTGAAAACCTTTATAAAGTAAATAATGTGGTTTTCGATAAAACAGGAACCCTTACACTTAACCGCAAAATGAAAACAAGTTTTGTTGGTGAAGAACTATCAGATGAACAATTGAAATTAATTAAATCTGTTACATCACATTCAAGTCACCCATTAAGTGTCGCCGTTAGTAATTCAATTCAAATTGATAAATTAATTGAAATTGAAAACTTTCAGGAGATTCCATCTTTAGGAATAACGGCAATAGTAAATGGCATTAAAATAAATATTGGATCTAAAAAGTTTGTTAGTGGTAAAGATGAAACCGATACCGACTCTACTAATGTCCATGTTTTTATTGGCGATTCTATTCTTGGGTTCTTCAAAATAGAAAACATTTACAGAGAAGGTTTGAAAGAAGTAATTAATAACTTCCGAAAACATAATAAACTGTATCTGCTTTCGGGTGACAACGTCTCTGAAAAAGAAACACTAACACCAATATTTGGTAATAATTCACAACTACTTTTCAACCAAAGCCCCACAGATAAAAGAGATTTTATAAAAGATCTGAAACAGAATAAACACAATCATGTTTTAATGATTGGTGATGGATTAAACGATGCAGGGGCATTAATGGAAAGCGATGTTGGCCTCACAGTTGCCGATGATATTTTCAGTTTTTCGCCAGCCTG
The DNA here is from genome assembly GCA_029933565.1 of Bacteroidales bacterium. Classification (GTDB taxonomy): domain Bacteria; phylum Bacteroidota; class Bacteroidia; order Bacteroidales; family F082; genus BM524. The sequence goes on along the minus strand of JAOZNY010000114.1, from coordinate 6,367 downwards.
CGAAGGCATTATTGAATCATCAAAATTCCAGAAACTTTTCGAATTCATCAACTTTACTAAAACTTCTATGCTGATTGTAAAAATAAGTTTTGCTATTTCTTTTATTTACAATATTGTTGGTTTATATTTTGCAGTTCAGGGAATATTATCTCCAATTATTGCTGCAATACTTATGCCTATTAGTTCTATCAGTGTAGTTGCCTTTGCAACATTTAGCATTTCATTTCTTTCAAATAAAAAACTTAGTTAAGATGCTCTCTTAGTGCTGTTTGTATTTTTATTTTTATTAATTCTAAATAAAGAAAATTTTCATTTTTATAATATTTTTCATAGTTTTGTACAATATTTACCATTTAGGCACTTCAATACTTAAATGTCAGTTATAGTAATTTTAATAATAATAGGGATAATAGTTGCAGGAGGGTTTCTTGCTGCTTTTATATGGGCTGTTAAGAGTGGTCAATATGATGATACATATTCACCAGCAGTGAGAATGCTTTTTGACGATAGCAAACCTATTGAAAATGAAAAAACCAATACCAATTCCAATAAAGATTCTAAATCAAAAACTAATTAATATTAAACCAATAATTATAGCTTATGGAGTTAGAAAAATTTACCTATGACAACAAGCTTTCCAAATTGTTCATGTTCGCCACAGTTATCTGGGGTGTTGTGGCCATGCTTGTGGGCTTAACAGCAGCATTTGAATTAATTTTCCCATCAATGAGCGGGGGCATCTCCTGGTTAAGTTTCGGAAGGATAAGGCCATTGCACACTAATGCAGCAATTTTTGCATTTGTAGGAAATGGCATCTTTTTAGCAATTTATTATTCAACACCACGCTTGCTGAAAACACCAATGTTTAGCAAAACACTTGGATGTATCCATTTTTGGGGATGGCAGTTGATAATTCTTGCTGCAGCATTAACATTACCATTCGGTCTTACGCAGTCAAAAGAGTATGCTGAGCTGATTTGGCCCATCGACATTGCAGTTGTTATAATTTGGGTAGTATTTGGTATAAACCTCATATGGACTATTCTCAACAGAAGAGTTAAGCATATTTATGTTGCAATTTGGTTTTACATTGCAACATGGGTTACCATCGCAGTTCTTTACATAGTTAACAACTTACAGATACCAACTTCAATGCTTCACTCCTACCCTGTTTATGCAGGTATTCAGGATGCATTGGTACAATGGTGGTACGGACATAATGCAGTGGCATTTTTCCTAACAACACCAGTTTTGGGTATGATGTATTACTTTATTCCTAAAGTAGCAAATAGGCCTGTTTATTCATATAAACTTTCAATTATTCACTTTTGGGCTCTAATTTTCCTTTACATCTGGGCTGGCCCTCACCATTTACTTTATTCAGCATTACCTGATTGGGCTCAAGCATTGGGAGTAGTATTCTCCATTATGCTCATAGCACCTTCGTGGGGTGGTATGATAAATGGTCTGCTTACCTTGAGGGGAGCTTGGGACAAAGTTCGAGAAGACCCTGTTTTAAAGATGTTTGTGGTTGGGGTTACCGCTTATGGTATGTCAACATTCGAAGGCCCTATGCTTTCGTTAAAATCAGTTAACGCACTTAGCCACTTTACCGACTGGACAATTGCCCACGTACACATTGGGACTATGGGTTGGAATGCCATGATGAATTTTGGTATGATTTACTGGCTTGCTCCTAAATTGTTCAAAACAAAATTATACTCCGTTAAACTTGCTAATGTCCATTTCTGGATTGCCACAATGGGAATGTTATTCTTCTCAATACCACTTTACTTTGCAGGCTTTACTCAAAGTTTAATGTGGAAAGAATTTACTGCTGATGGATTATTAGCATATCCTGATTTCCTTGAAACTGTTACTCAGATTCTTCCAATGTATTACCTACGCGCTTTTGGCGGATCACTTTATTTTACAGGTGCATTATTATTTATTTGGAACATAGGCAAAACAATAACCGGAGGAACTTTTGTTGCTACTGAAGAGGGTGAAGGTCCTGTAAGGCATGTTAAACATGCAAATGAAAGTTGGCATCGCAAACTTGAAGGAAGACCAGTTCAGTTTACTATTGCAGCCTTGGTGGTTATTTTAATAGGTGGTTTAGTTGAGATTATTCCAATGTACCTTGTAAAATCCAATGTACCTACAATTTCAAGTGTACAACCTTATACTCCACTTGAGCAGGAAGGAAGGGATATTTATGTTAGGGAAGGTTGCTATTTATGCCACTCGCAAATGATTAGACCATTCCGTTCAGAAGTGGCTCGTTATGGAGAATACACCAAGTCTGGCGAAGGAGTTTATGACTTCCCATTCCAATATGGATCGAAACGTACAGGTCCGGATCTGGCTCGCGAAGGTGTAAACGCCGGAGTTGTAAACTCTTACCGCAAACCCGATTCGTGGCACTATAATCACATGGTTGATCCTCAAAAGATGAATCCTGCATCAATTATGCCTCCGTATCCATGGTTGGCAACCGATGAATTGGATGTTTCAAACACTGAATCAAAGATTTCAGTATTGCGCACCTTGGGGGTTCCTTATCCTGAAGGATTTGAAAGCAAAGCTGTATCGAACCTTCAGGCTCAGGCTGCCGGTATTGGTAAAAATTTGCGCGATAGTGGTATTGATATTGACGACAATAAGGAAATTATTGCTTTGATTGCTTATCTGCAAAGATTAGGTACTGACTTATACAAAGACAAATAATCTTATAAAAGAAAGTACCATGAAAATCGTAATGAATAC
>JAOZNY010000114.1:1488-3498 GCA_029933565.1 Bacteroidales bacterium | reverse complement strand
CCCTGGTGGAAATGGCTATTCTATATTACAATTGCTTTTGCTTTAATTTACTTTATTAGGTTGTTTGTTTTTAATGCAGACGATTTAGTTCAAGATAGGGAATTTGCAATCGAAATGGAAGGTTTTAAAGCATCGCAACCTGAAAAAGTTGCTGATGTTGACTTTAACATTATTCTACTTGAAGATGCTACTTCACTTACAAATGGTGAAGCAACCTGGAATAAAATATGTTCCGCTTGTCATCTTGCTGATGGCGGTGGACTAGTTGGACCAAACATGACAGATAATTTCTGGATTCATGGCAATAAAGTGGAAGATCTATACAGAATATCCACCGAAGGGGTGCTTGCCAAAGGTATGCTACCGTATAAAGATCAACTTTCTAATCAGGAAAGGCTTGAAGTTGTAAGTTTTATACTTTTAAAAATACATGGAACCACACCAGCTACTCCTAAAGCAGCTGAAGGAACTGAGTTTTAATACTCAAAAAATAATATTATTAAAAAAGCCGAATCCTAAAGATTTGGCTTTTTTACAATTACAGAATAAAACACATAGTTACATACTTACATAAGTTAATATGAGTTCGAATAAATTTGACACTAAACATTTTAGAGATAAACTCTCCACTGTTGATGATGAAGGCAAAAGAAATTGGATTTATGCAAAAAAACCAAAAGGGAAATTTTTCAATAAGAGAAAAATAGTTGCAATAGTTCTTTTACTTATTTTTTACATAGGGCCCTTTATTAAGATTAAGGGTGATCCTATAATGCTATTTAATATTCTGGAAAGGAAGTTTATAATATTTGGTGTTGTTTTCTGGCCTCAGGATTTTCATTTAATTCTTCTATCGTTTATTACTGCCATAGTATTCATTGTACTTTTTACAGTAATTTTTGGAAGAATATATTGTGGTTGGTTATGCCCTCAAACCATTTTCATGGAATTTGTTTATAGGCGCATTGAATATTTAATTGAAGGTGATGCAGGAGCACAAAGAAGACTCGATAGCCAATCGTGGAACTTTGAAAAGGTATGGAAAAAGAGTTTAAAGCAATTAATCTTTTATTCAATTGCCTTTGTCTCGTCAGCCACCATGCTAGCCTATGTAATAGGAATTGATGAAGTATTTGCATTTTTAAAAGCAGGACCTATTGTTTATCCAAAGGCTTATGCTGGTATACTTTTATTTGCTGCTGCCTTTTATTTCATATTTGCTTTTTTCCGCGAACAGGTTTGTACCATTGCCTGCCCTTATGGCCGTTTACAAGGAGTTTTAATCGACAAGAAATCGATTATAGTTGGTTACGATTATAAACGTGGCGAACCTCGTGAGCCATTAAACAAGGCTAAAGAAGGTGACCTTGGCGACTGCATTGATTGTAACTCATGTATATCAGTTTGCCCCACAGGCATCGATATAAAAAATGGAACTCAACTCGAATGTATTAACTGTACAGCCTGTATTGATGCATGCGATGCAGTAATGGACAGAATTAACAAACCTAGGGGTTTAATCCGCTACGATTCGGAAGAGGGAATTGAAACAGGGCATCATTCAATTTTTAATACTCGTTCAATTGCATATTCTATTGTATTAGTAATTTTAATGATGTTTGTTGCCAGCCTATTTGTAATCAGAGGCGATTTTGAGGTGACAATTTTACGTCAGCGTGGAGCACTTTATCAGGAATATGGTGCTGATAGTTTAACTAATATTTACAATTATCAAGTTGTAAATAAAATACGCAAACCAATAGATATTGTTTTAAAACCGACTTCAATTGGTGGACGGATACTATATATTGGACCAAACGAAACCATTGGAGAAGGTAAAATTGGAAAAGGGACATTCATGCTAATATTGGATAAAAAGGAACTTAAATCTTCAAATACACATGTTACTATTGGCGTTTTTAGTAAAGGCAAGTTAATTGAAGAATATAAAACTACTTTTGTCGGTCCAAATAATTTAGATAAAAAGTAAAGAGTTCAGAGTTTGGGGTT
>JAOZNY010000114.1:0-1388 GCA_029933565.1 Bacteroidales bacterium | reverse complement strand
CTTTTGTCGGTCCAAATAATTTAGATAAAAAGTAAAGAGTTCAGAGTTTGGGGTTAGGAGTTCAAACACGGAACAAAGAACACCAAACATTGAACACTAAACACCAAACATTGAACACTAAACACCAAACACAGAACTTAAAAATATGAAATGGAATTGGGGTACTAAAATATTTATTGCTATTATATTATTTATGTCACTTATAATTGGTTTTGTAATTGCTAGTTTTCAGCATACCGTTAACCTTGTCGAAAAAGATTATTATCCAAAAGGACAAGTATACCAAAGCCGACTTGACGAAATCAAGAATGCAGTAACACTTAGGGATAGTTTTACCATCGAAAAAAATGCGACTTCTGTTGTCTTAACTTTACCAGAAATCAATGCAGATACTGCATCAATTAATTTCTTTCGACCTTCGGGAAATGAATTCGACAGAATATACGATATCTCAACAGGTGACACAATTTATGAATTTGCAATGAACGAATTTATAAGGGGCAAGTATAAAGTAAAGGTTTTCTGGAAATCTGATGGTAAAGGCTATTATTTTGAACGTGACTTTTTTATTGATTAAGTTATATGGATAATTTTTATTTTGTTGCTTTAATAACAGGACTTGTTACAAGTATCCACTGCATTGGAATGTGTGGCCCAATTGCCATTGCACTTCCTTTGGGTAATAAAAGTTGGTTTGGAAGGTTTTCAGGAGCACTTACATATAACATTGGCCGTACTATTACCTATGCAATACTTGGGGCTATTTTCGGGCTTTTAGGTCAGGGAATTGAAATGGCAGGATTCCAACAATGGGCTTCCATAATTATTGGAGTGGCAATGATTATTTCTGTTGTTTTCCCCACACTATTTAAGGATAAAAGAAAAATTGAGGCATTCTTTTTTGGCTATACCGGCAAACTCATTAGTAAATTCCGCAAACTTTTTGCAATTAGTTCCTTGCCAAGTTTATTTACAATTGGTTTGCTAAACGGACTCCTCCCCTGTGGCCCCGTTTACGTTGCCATAGCAGGTGCTTTAAATACAGGTGGCATGACAAGCGGAATTATTTATATGATAATCTTCGGATTAGGAACTATTCCGGTAATGTTAGCAATACCTCTCCTAGGACATTTGATAGGAGCTAAAATCCGTAAGAAATTCAGTTGGGTATTATCGGCCTTTATTGTTTTATTGGGAATACTCTTTATTCTACGAGGGCTTTCGTTGGGAATAATGTATGTTAGCCCCAAAGAGAAAATGTTAAAACCCCACGAAAAAATGATGCACCACGATGGTGGTGAAATGATGCATAAAAAAGATACACTTGAATTAAAATAAAAATCACTTAAATAAATAAAAATGAAAAAATCACTTCTATTACTTTTAAT
>JAOZNY010000344.1 GCA_029933565.1 Bacteroidales bacterium | reverse complement strand
GAGTATTTGAAAGTTTTCACTTTTCGTTAATGTTTTCATGTTCAATTCGACTGCTAACATCAATATTATAATTTATTGATGCAATAATATATATTCTAAAAATTATATTTATAGCGGAAAACAGCCAAAAAACTATTAGAATCAAAAATCTAGGAGGGCAGAAATTCGCTTATTTAATAAGTCAAAACTATTATTGACTTTAATTGTTGTGTAATATTTACTTTTTTCAATTGCCAATTCAACATCAATTTCATCCTGCTGCTGATAATAATAACTTCCTTGCTTTTCCAGTCTTTTGGAAAGATACTCTTGTTCTGTTTGCCCCGGAGTAGGAACAAAAACTGCTTGTTTTCCAAAAACAACTAAATCCATAATTGTGGAATAACCCGGCCGACTTATTACTAATTTGGAATTTACAATCATTTGCGCAAATTTTTTATCAGGCAAATGTGGGATTTTTAAAATATTATCTTTGGTTTCCGAATCTTGCAAATTAGGTTTTCCGAGCAAGAAAATAACCTTTAAATTGGTTTTTAACAATTGTTTTTCAAGTTTACTCTCAAGCATGCTTCGTTGGGGCTCAGGCCCAGAAAGAATTACCAATACATCGAATTCTTTTTTCTGAACATCAACATTCACATTTGAAAACCTACTCAAAGGACCGATAAATGAATATTGCTTAATTGGAAGGTTCACCATATGGGATAAATCTCCTGAAAGATTTGGATTTTGTTTAAAATCGGGTATCCATAATTCATTGAATTTTTTAATATAATTATTTGCCTGCCAGGAAATAAATGGCGACATCAACTTTTGAAACCCTACTGTTTTAATTTTAAGCTGATGTGTAATAAAAACCGAATAAACTTTGGGTGAGTGCAATTCGTATCTGTTATCGGAAATTACAATATCAATTTTCTTTTTAGCAATTATTTCCTGAAGTAATTTGTTTGCCTTTACTGCCTGCTTTTTCATTTCAGGAAACTGCAAAGCCATTTTCAAAGCCATTGCCTTACCTTTTGGATATTTAGGAACAAAACCAGGTAGTTTCACAAAATCACAATTAGAAAAGCGCTGTTTTAAAAATTCAAGAGGAGCATTGTCGGCAGCAATAATTACATTAGCATCTTTGTTTAAAAACATTTCAATAACCGGAACCATGCGGGTAGCATGACCAAGTCCCCAGTCGAGGGGGCAAATTAAAATATTTTTTTTTCGGCTCACCTTTTAATTAATTTCATGCAAATATACATGAACAGCATGAGAAAAATAATTAACAAATTGTTGTCTGCATTAAATTTTTCTTCACTACGGCAAATACAATTCAAAAATTCCATAATTTTGAAAAATGCCTAACGACCTACTTTATAAAATTGGGATTACCCTTATTCCGAAAATAGGCGTAGTTAATGGAAAGCAATTAATTGCGTTTTGCGGTGGTGCAGAAGCGGTATTTAAAGAAAGAGCCAGTGCGCTCGAAAAAATACCAAATATTGGTTCAGTAGCAATAAAAAGTATTTTAAGCCATAATGTGCTTGGACGGGCTGAAAAAGAAATTGAGTTCATAACTAAAAATGAGATTCAGCCTCTTTTTTTTACAGACAAGGCTTACCCATTACGCCTTACAAATTGCCACGATAATCCAATAATGCTTTATTTTAAGGGTAATGCACAACTTAATAAGCAACGAGTTGTTTCGATAGTTGGTACTCGTAGAACCACTAATTACGGAAAAGAGGTTTGCCGAGAAATTACTTCTCACTTAAAGGGTTACAATATTCTTCATTTAAGTGGGCTTGCCTATGGAATTGACAGTTGTTCGCATCGTGAAGCAGTTAATAATGGAATTACATCTGTTGGTATTTTAGGGCATGGCCTCGACACACTTTATCCAACACAAAACAGAAAACTGGCTGATAGGATGATTGAAAATGGTGGTCTGCTTACAGAGTTTATTTCAGGAACAAAACCTGACAGGGAGAACTTCCCAAAAAGAAATCGGATAGTTGCAGGTATGAGTGATGCAATTGTGGTTGTGGAGTCGAAAAGGAAAGGTGGCGCAATAATTACTGCCGATATTGGGAACTCTTATAATCGTGATGTATTTGCTGTACCAGGAAGAGCAGGCGATGAGTTTTCAGTAGGTTGCAATTACCTTATCCGTACAAACCGTGCTGCATTAATTGAAAATGGCAGTAATCTAACTTATTTTATGAGTTGGGAAAAATCACAGGAGAAAATTAATGAGCAACCAAAACTATTTATCGACCTTTCAAACGAAGAACAAAAAATATATGATTGCATACTAATTTCTAAAGAAATAAGCATTGACAAAATTGCAATTACAACTGGTATTAAACCATCTACTGTTGCAGCAACATTGTTGAAACTGGAATTTGAAAGTCTTATTAGGGCACTTCCCGGTAAGTTGTATAAAAAATAT
>JAOZNY010000343.1 GCA_029933565.1 Bacteroidales bacterium | reverse complement strand
GCATAGGGTTTGAGGGGTCAAATACATCTGCAATATATATATTGGAGAATCCTGCCAGATACATAATTCCTTCTGATACTACTACATCCAGTGCTTGATCAAACATCCCCCAGTTTGGAGGAATATAATTATTTAACATTGTAGGCAATTCAGGATCAGAAACATCAACTATAAAAAGCCCTGCAACATCACCAGTAACATATGCTATTTCGTCTTGAACCTGAATGTTAAAGGTATAGCCTGCTCCTGGAAGTATATAATTTTCGATAAATTCAGGATTAGAAGGGTTACTAATGTTTACTATGTTAATAGAGGATGTAAAAGGTGAGCAAGTGTAAGCATAGTCGTCTTCTACAGATATTCCGGCACTAAAACCAATAGCGGTATTACTTCCTGTAATTTCTGGATTTAATGGATCAGATACATCTATTACCCAAAGCCCCCCATCTGCATAAGGTGGAATATTTGTACCAGTAGCAACATAAGCAAAATTGTCTTGAACAAAAACACTCATAGCCAAACCTGGTAAATCAAGTTGAGAAGCTTTGAATGGATTTGCGGGATCGGTAACATCTATAATCCATAAGCCTTCAAATTCATTGGCTACATAAATATAATTATCTTTAACATAAAGGTTTTTTATCATTGAACTAGATGTTCGATCACCAAGATGTACTGACCCAACAAGAATAGAATTATCAGGATCAACACAATCATATATCAAGAGTGCACCACCAGCACTCACATAGGTATAAGAGTCTTGGGCAACAACACAGTATGCTGGACCAGCTAATGCTCTTGAAACACGGCTTACATTACTAATACCTTGCGATTCTCTTGTAAAACCATCATTGCCATTATTAACTGTAGGCATTTGGTAATTTATTTGGCTATCATTGTCAATTTTAGGATTAAAAATCCAAGGCCTTTCTGCATCATTAGCTTTTTCCACAGTTTTATCAAAACCTGTTTGAGCCATGACTCCACACGTAATAAATAAGCCAATAACGGCTGTTAATAGTATTGTTTTTTTCATATCAAATAATTTAGTTGTTTATAATATTGTTGCTATTTTTTTTTTGATTCATCCATTATTAAATCTAATGACTTTTTAAGAACCTCATTTTGTAGTTTATTCTTTTGTGTGATTTTTATTAAATCATCTACATCATCCTTTTTTATAGTTTTTTTTTGCTTACTATGATCGCTTACTTTATCATCCATTTTCTACAAATAATTATTTCTTGCAAAAATCATATGGATAATGGTATTGTGCAAATTATTTACCCTAACAAAACTTTTCATAAGTAAAAAACTACCCTTACAAAACCTTTCATAGCGGTATAAATAACATATAATGAGCACTATACTTGTTTTTAGTATTATACCAAATACAATCCCATATAGCAGTTATTATTATTGCAAAAAACAAAAAAGTTGTGAATATTTACTGTAGGCGATTAATAAAGAGTAATAATGTATCCTCTATGAGGAATTTTTGCGGTTTTAGTATTTTACAATAATTTTTGCCCTACAGGCAATAATAAATATACTCATCTACTGAGAACACTATCTGTCATTTCGTAAGGAGAAATCCCCTAAGAATGTGGTTTGTTGCTGGGGGATGTCTCGTCACTGCGTTTCCCTCGACATGACAGGGTAGCTTTTGCAAAAAAAGTTGAGGAATCTTATCATCCTGAGCGAGACGAAGGAACTCATTCCTTTAAAAAAAAAGAAATTCTTCACTCTATAAAAACTTCATTCAGAAAGACAACGTCGTGATTTTTAAGATGGATTTTTTATTTCTAACTCCTAAACCTGCGATAGGAATTTAACAAGGTTTACGTCGGTGCTTGAAATTCCTAGTTTTTTTCGTAGCCTGAACCTTGCCATTTCAAGTGCACTTATACTTTGCCCAGTAAGATCTGATATCTCTTTTGTTGACATATTTAAACGAAGAAAAGCACAAAGTCTTTGTTCACCTTGTGATAGATTGGGAAAGTTTTCTAATAACATTGAATAAAACTCGCCATGAACTTGTTTAAACCTGAGCTCAAATTCTTCCCAAATTTCAGATTCTGAACTTTTTTTAAGCTTTCTGGCAATAATCTGTATTGTTTCTTTCGTTTCGTCTTTTACTGCTTTACTTTTTAGCAGGATTAATTGATCTGAAATGCCTGATAACATTTCATTCTTTTTAATAAGAGACATTACATTAATAGCTAACTCCTTGTTTTTAAATTCTATTTTATTTTCGAGTTGTTTTTTCTCAAATAAAGCATTTTTAGCCTTAACTTTTTGATGAGTTAACGAAACAATAGTAATTGTCACAAAAATAAATATCAAACTTATTATTGTAATAAGATATAGATAATCTTTTTGTTGTTGCTTAATTCTTTCCTCTTGCTCTTTTTTATGAAATTCATATTGTAATTCCAGTTTAGAAAGTTGAGTTAAGC
>JAOZNY010000113.1:4489-9569 GCA_029933565.1 Bacteroidales bacterium | reverse complement strand
CAGTCAGTAGTAAATCAGTCATTGTAAACATGCCCTTCTTATTCAATAAAAATTCAGCGGCAATAACTGCTCCCAAGGCAAATCCTTTTCGGTTTTTGGCTGAATGCGAAATAGTAATTTCGTCAACTTCAGATTGGTAGGTAACAGAATGGTCACCAGTAACTTCACCTTCTCGTTTTGAAATTATTGGAAGAGAAGAACTTTTGCTAGTATTTTCATTTTCCCATTCTTCAATTTCCCTAAACTCTTTAATAATATCTTCTGCTGCTTTTATGGCAGTTCCACTAGGCGAGTCGAGTTTGTGAATGTGGTGAGTTTCTTCCATCGAAGGTGAGTAACCACCAACAGATGCAATCATTTTTGCCAGTTTTTTGTTTGCATCGAAAAATATATTTACACCAATACTGAAATTGTGGGCATAGAAGAATGAAGCATTATTTTTTGTGCAAAGGTCTTTAACTTCTTCCAAATTATCGTACCAGCCGGTTGTGCCTGTAACCAATGGTACTCCAATTTCAAAGCATTTTTTAAAAACATCTAAAGCCGTTTCAGGAAAACTGAAATCGATAACCGCATCGGCATTTTTTATTATTTCAGACTTATCATTCCATTCTTCTTTATTGTCAATAATCGCCAGGATTTTATGCTTGCGCTCCAAAATAACTTTTTCTATTTCGTGCCCCATCCGGCCATAGCCTGAAATAACTAAATCCATATTCTTAAAATTTAAAACGTACTTTAATACCGTTGTAGGGAATTTCTTGTCCTGGTTGTTGGAATCCTGGAATTATTGGTTGTATAATTGGTTGTATGTCAACACTTAGATCTTCATCAACCTCCCAATAATACAGATGAGCATCAACCGAAGCATCAAGTATTTGAAGAATATACCATCCGGCCATCACAATAAACGATAATTCCATGTTTCGCTGGTAATATTCTTTTATTGATTTAAGTTCATCAGAGGTGTATTTGTCAGCCAATTCGTTGGTGCAGTCTTCACCTTCAAGTACCGAGCAAGTGTAGGCCTCATTGTAAGTTAAAAACTCATTTCTGTTAGCAAAAGCAAAATAGCCACTTAATCCGAATCCTGCATAAACAATAGGTAGTTTCCAGTATTTCTTGTTGTAAATTTGTCCTGCCCCTGGAAGCAATGCCAAATAGGTGGCTTTTTTTGGTGAGTGTGTTCGAAGTGATGTTGTGTCAGAATTGGAGTTTTCTTTTTGGGCATTAGCATTTTTCCTGACAATAAAAGTCAGAGCAAAGAAAACTGTAAAAACGAGAAATAATTTATAAAACCGATTCACGGTGCAAAACTACTATTTTATAATGTTCAAAATCCTATCGAGGTCATCGTCGTTATTGAAACTAATAACGATACTGCCCTGGCCTTTATTGCTTCGCCTCAGACTAACCTTACTACTTAATTTTAAACTCAGTTCGGCAGGTGTTTGATTATATTTTTCCGGTAGCGATATTTTCGAAGTACTTTTTGCTTTTGTTGCTTTTGGAGAGTTAATTTGTCTTACCAAATCCTCAACCTGCCTTACGTTTAAACTTTCTGTAATTATTTTTTTCAGAAGTTTTATTTGGGCTTCTTCCTCTTTTATTGTAATTAGTGCACGAGCATGCCCCATACTTATAACATCATCTCTAAGGGCAATTTGTATTTCTGGCGGTAATTTTAACAAACGCAGGAAATTTGTTATTGCCGACCTGCTTTTGCCCAATCTTTCGCTAAGTTTTTCCTGAGTGAGTTTGCATTCGTCAATTAAACGGGCATAACTTATTGAAACTTCAATAGCATTCAAATCATGTCGATGAATGTTTTCGATAAGAGCCAGTTCAAGCATTTGTTCATCGTTGGCAACACGTATAAAAGCCGGAATACTTTTAATACCTGCTAGTTTCGATGCACGTAAACGCCGTTCGCCGGCAATAAGCTGGTACTTTTCAAAACCAAGTTTTCTTACAGTAACGGGTTGAATAACACCTTGTGTTACTATGGAATCAGCAAGTTCCTTTAAAAGGCTTTCGTCAAAGTTAGATCGGGGTTGAAAGGGGTTTGTCTCAATTCTGTCGATGTCGAGTTCTGCAATGGCACCTGCCACATAGTCTCCCGAAATATCAACAGCAGTAATATCTGTTTCCGGACTTTGTAGTATTGCTTTTAGTCCGCGTCCCAATACACTTTTTTTCCTTTTGTTGCTACTCATCAGTAATGTCTATGGTTTTTTCCGAATTTTTAATGGTTGTCATGTCATTCTTCTGCAAAATCTCACGGGCTAAATTAAGATAATTTATTGCTCCTGTACTTTCTGCATCGTACATTATTATTGAGTTACCGTAACTTGGTGCTTCGCCAAGTTTGGTGTTTCTGTTAATAATTGTACTGAACACCATTTGCTGAAAATGTGTTTTAACTTCTTCAGTAACCTGTTTAGAAAGTCTAAGTCTGCTATCGTACATGGTAAGTAAAATGCCTTCAATATCTAGTTGAGTATTAAGTCGTCCTTGTACTATTTTTATGGTATTAAGGAGTTTGCCCAATCCTTCGAGTGCAAAATATTCGCATTGTACAGGAATGATTACAGAATCGGAAGCGGTAAGTGCATTAATTGTAATAAGACCCAGAGAAGGCGAACAATCAATAATGATAAAATCGTAATCATCACGAATTTTATCAATAACATTTGTCATCATTCTTTCCCGGTTAGGGATATTAATCATTTCAATTTCGGCACCAACAAGGTCAATATGTGCTGGCATCAAGTCAAGATGAGGTGTTTCTGTCGAAAGTATTACTTCTTTGGGATCTACACCATCGATAACACATTCGTAAATACTGGTTTTAATATTTTTTGGGTTGAAACCTATACCAGATGTGGCATTAGCCTGAGGGTCAGCATCAAGAATAAGTGTTTTATATTCTAATACAGCTAAACTTGCAGCTAAATTTATGGCAGTGGTAGTTTTTCCAACTCCTCCTTTTTGATTTGTTACGGCAATGGTTTTTCCCATGAAATTATTCTTTGAAATGACTTATTACAAAAATACAATTTTCAATACTACTGACTTTTTTTCAGCAGTTGAAGTTATTAACACACTTTACATTGAGAATGTGTTCAATACAAAAAAAACGATAATGGTTTTAATAAAAACCTAGGCTTCAGTTTTGTCATCCTTGCCCAAATCTTCAAAACTTAGGTCAATAGTTGAACTTTCTTCACTTGTTTGTTCAAACGACTCTGCTTCTGTTTTGATTTCGCCGCGGTTTTCTCTAAGAAAGTCAATTACTTCCTGAAATCCATCTGAGAATTTATCGAAATCCTCTTTATAAAGGAAGATTTTATGCTTTTCAAAATAGAACTTCCCTTGTTGTGTACTAAACTTCTTTTTGCTTTCTGTAATTGTCAGAAAGTTCTCGCCTCCTTTGGTTGACTTAACATCAAAAAAATAAGTTCTTTTCCCCGCTCTTACTGCCTTGGAATAAACATCTTCCCTTCGCTCTTGATTATCTCTTTCTTGCATTCTGCTTTTATTTCATTTAAATGTTGACCAAACAAAAGTAAAAATTAAATGTAATATTCTGTTTGTTGTTTCACTTTTGTTAAAAAAAAGTTTGAATTGTTGAAAACCAATCAGATTTAAGTCTAAGAGTAGTTAATTGAGTGAGTAAAGATTGTTTTGTTTTTTAAATTTGCGGAAATATTTATTATTGAATTGCGTTATTTCACGAAGAAGTTATTAAAAGTTGAATATTTCGTATTTTAAAATTGAAAAATTGATTTCCGATAACTCCCATCTTGAGAGGGGAATAAGGGGTGTGTCATTAATAATTTAATCATTTTTTCAATTTTTTTAACTTATTTCCTTTAACTTTTAATAACTTTGAATAGAATAATATTTTAAATGCAGAAACAATTAAAGATTTTAGTATGTGTAACCACAATAATATTGATTGGGGTTTCCTGTAGTCCTCAAAAAAAGTTTGCCAGTGAGTTTGTGTCTAAATCTAGCAAGATTAAGGTGATGGTTTTATCACCCGAAATTGTCTATAAAAATAATCTAAATACAAAAATTGTTGATTCCCTTAAAATTACTGACGAGGTAATCAGGGATTCCTTGCTTTGGGAACAATCTGTATTCTTTAGTCACATTAACGATTCACTTTTTATTGCTAATTATGTTTTAGGTTATAAAACAGAACTGGCAAAATACGGAATCAAAATATTTGATCAAGAGTCTGCTGACAGTTTCTTTTCTGAAGATTCAAATGCATACCTGATAAATATTGCTCAACTTGAAGTAGAGGAAGAGGATTACGAATATCGCGATGAAACTGAATATTATAATTATGTTTACTTTCATGATCATTTATTTAAAGCAATTAATATAAATACATGGTTTGAAATTAATGAACTTAACGATGACAGTATTTCTGAAAATATGTTTTATGCTACTAATACCATTACCGACGATTTGAACTCATCGTTCGACTTTAATGTTTTTAGCGAGAAAGTAGAATATATTTATGAGGTCGACTCACTAACACTCCCCAAAATCTACGAATATACTTACCTATTGGGAAGGATTTATGCTACCTATACCTTCGATTTCATGATGAACCGTTACATTAATAAGAAGCAAGGCACCGCCTTAAAAAAAGAAGAACTCCTGAGATATAACCCAAATACCAGAACGTTCTTTTTTGCAGGCGAAAACAGGTTTATTTCGATGGATGAGTAACGGTTATTGGTGAATAGTTTTTGTAATAACACAATAAACAGAAATATTATAACAATCAATTTCCTACATTCAAAGTCCCATTAATTGTTATTTCAGCATCAACTTCGATTGAAAAATCGTTACAATTATAAGTTGCTCCTGAAGGGATAATTGGGAAAAGCCCCCCGCTTGGTGACTGTGGAATTAAAACATTAAACGAAGAAGTAGGCACGTTGGCTTCCGACCAGTTTGATGCAGTATTCCAGTCAGTTGTGTTGCCAAGCCATGTATTTAATGTTGGTTGTATATTAACTTTATAATCTTCCACTTCTCCATAGGTTGTTGCTCCACA
>JAOZNY010000113.1:0-4389 GCA_029933565.1 Bacteroidales bacterium | reverse complement strand
GACATGCTAGTGTAGTCAACGTAACCCCCAGAATTGGTGCCAGTATTATCAATTGTTCCAATTTGTACACCACTAAAATATTCATCACCACCACCACTTGCAGAACAATAACTTAGTAGAGCAGAAACACTTATGTAATCTGTTTTGATCTCAGTATCGCTGCCATATTGGTTTGATGCAATAAGTTGTACAGTATAATTTGTTATTTCATTAAAAGTTATTTGAGGGTTTTGATTTGTTGCGTCTGTTCCTCCTACATAACTTACCGTATTTGGAGTGAAATTCCAACTCCAGGAAGTTGGGGAATTAGTTGAGTAATCAGTGAAACTGACTGTTTGTCCAATGTCCGGATTAGTATTGTCAGCAGCAAAGTCTGTTATTGGAGGGGCATCTGGCTGGTTATATAAATCTGATTCCCATAGGCCTCTTCCAGATGTAGCAGCTCTAATTTTACTCTGGCTCGGAATGGTAGAATTATAATAAATTTCCAGTTCATTTACTACAACATTTGGTAGTCCGTCACTGAAAAGTATCCATGCTCCAGCACCAATTTTTACATAAATTCCAATATCGGTTGCAGCATAAAGTTCTGTCTGTGAGGTATTTTGTTTGTTTTGAATTACACACATCACAGGAATTGAAGGCAAGCCGCTTGAAATATTTGTCCAACTTGTTCCTCCATCTGTTGTTTCATAAACTCCATAAGAATTGTACTGTCCCATTGAAACCCATGCTGTATTGGGGTCATCATCTTTTACCGAGATATAGGTAATTGAAGAAGAGCCCACCGGTAAAGTTCCTGTAATAGTTGACCAATTGCTTCCACCATCTGTAGTACGATATAAAATAGACTGAGTTGTAGTATAAATATAATCAGAATTAGAAGGAGCAATTGTCATTTCTTTTAAACTGCTTCCTCCCCAGTTACTAATCTTTGTCCAGGAACTACCTTGGTTTGTTGATTTAAAAACATCGCTTGTTGCAGCATAAATGGTTGTATTTACAGCAGGGTCGATCGCAATTGGCATAACCCAGTATTTTGTTCCTGTTAAACCAGAAGTGATACTTGTAGAACTTGCCCAATGATTTGTTGTACGGTACAATCCACCATATTGATATTCTCCATATTGGGTGTTTTCGTTGGTATAATCAATCATGCATTCCATTCCATCACCACCTATAACATCATCCCATGTTCCTGAACTCCATGATTTTGTTCCATTGTCCTGCAAACCTATTATAACATCATTTGAAATGGTTTGAGAAACTCCAAGACGATATAATTGACTTATTTCAAGCCCATTTCCAATATGAGACCATGTTGATCCAACATCCGAAGTTTTATAAATTCCACCATCATTACATTCAAAAAGTGTTGATGTTCCATTCTGGTAGGCTAAGAAATGTTTGTCGGCATGAACTTCAATGGCACTTCCTCCGCATGTTCCTGACCACATATTATTAATATCCCAATTCACACCTCCATCGGTGGAATTCCAGGTGTTGACCCCACCAATAAAAACATTATCAGCATTATTGGGATCGGTAGCAATTGCAAGGTCATACCATGCCTGACCTCCTGCTCCACTTCCATCGCATTCGCTACTTAAAATATTACTTGAATTATAAACCAAACTAAACGATGCACCACTATTAGTTGATTTGTAAACACCGTAAAGTGCTGAACTTGAATTGGAAATAACAGCATAAACCCAACTTGGCTCGTCTGCGCTCACGGCCAAATCAATTCTTCTACCACCTGCTGAATATTCATCTAAAACAGTTGACCATGACGAACCACCATTCGTTGACCTGTAGATTTTTCCTGTATAAGAGGATCCATATATAGTTTGTGCATTGGTTGGATTAAACTTAATATCGACAAACTCAATAGAATACAAGGAAGTCCAGTTTGCACCGGCATCTGATGTTTTGTATAAACCATCAGATGTTGCTGCATATATAATTTCATCGTCATTTGGATCTTTCAACATGCGGTTAATGGTTTCTTTTTGACTAGTTGAGAATGTTAATCCTGTTGCCGACCAGTTTGTTCCACCATCAGTTGACTTAAGAACTCCAATACTATTATTATCATTTGACTGTCCTCCACCAAGCGACCACATACTTCCACCATCACGATCACCGGTTCCAATATATATTATGTCGTTACTAGTTGTTGCACCGGCAATTACAATTGCATCGCTAACACCTAGGACAGCATTTTCATCTGTTTGCACAGACCAGTTTGCTCCTCCATTAGTTGTTTTCCACAATCCTCCTGAAGGTGAACCCACATAAAAAGTATTATTGTCTCCTGGCCTGAATGCTATACAATTTAATCTACCTATACCGTGATAGCCACCTGATGTTGAGGAAGGACCTAATCCAACCCAGTTTCCACTGGCACTTCTGTCGCCATTTGTAGTATTTCTTTTGGTGTAATAGTCTGCTGCACTTTTAGTGGGAAATCTTCCTGTGGTAGGGTCAACCCTATTGTTCCAATACCATTCCCAACGTTTGAACTGTTTCCAGCCATAAGCTTTTTTTTGCTCTCCATTTTCATGGTAGTAGCCATCTTTTACGTCAAATGGTTCCCAATAATCATTAAACGAGTTTTGAATATTAAAGAATGTTTCGATTTGTACTTTTTGTTTTTGTTGTGTTTGAGCTTTAAGCACAGTAGATAAGGTGATTAATAGTATGATTAAACTAGTAAAATAGATTTTCTTTTTTTTCATAAAACAGAGTGTTATAAGTTGCTTGTTCATTTACTAAACCGATAGGTTTAAAGTGAATATCAAAATAAAGCATATTTTTTTAAATATCAAAGGAGATTCTAATTTGCTTTTTATGATTTTAATAACAAGATTTACTTATTAAAATTTAGGATTAATTATCTAATTCTGTTTATCCATATTTAGTTTAGGCTTTCCTTTATATCTTTGCCATTATTAAAAAATAGTTTCATGTCAGAATTTACAAATAATGCCTTAAAAAGGGCTCAGGATTTAAGCAGGTTTATGCAAGGCTTAATTGATGGACAAAGCGGTGCAGAGCTTGTTAAAAAATATAAACTGATTACTGAAAATTTTGTTCCCATTGATGTGCTTGCTGCTTTTGATTTAATGTTTGAACAAGGTGTTGATATTGAGGATCTAAAAATGGCATCGAACAAACTGTTTAACATCCTTTTCAAAACACTTTCTTCTTATCCGGCAATTGAGCCCAAAGCAGATTCATTTATTAATTATTTGATGCTGGATAACCTGGCAATCGATAAGCAGTTAATAAGTATTAAGCCACTGATTAGAGAAATCAATAAAGAGGCATCGGTAGAGTTGCGAAAGAATATTGCTGATGCCTTTAGAGTTTTGCAGAAAATTGATTTGCATTATACGGTAAAGGAAAATGTGCTATTTCCGGTTTTAGAGAAGGAGTGGGAGAACCATCAATGTCTTAAACTTATGTGGTCCTTTCACGATGATATTCGTAATAATATAAAAGCCACTATCGAATGCCTTGAAACAGATGATTTTGACTTAAAATATTTTAATAAAATTAGCAGTCTTGTATTTTTCAATGTCAAGACTATTATTTTCCGAGAAGAAAAAGTGTTGTTTACATTAATGAAAGAGAATATTGAAGTTGATGTGCTCAATGACATGTTAAGGCAAACACATGAAATGGGACTTCCTTTTGTGCAAACTAAATTTAAGGAAAAGATAAAAAGTGCTGATTCTAAAGAAGAAAACGCAAAAACGATTAAATTGAGTACCGGCGAAGTTTCTATCCAGCATCTGGAAATGATTTTTAAGCATTTGCCAGTTGACATTACATACGTTGATGAAAATGATACGGTTGTGTTTTATTCCGATCCGCCACACAGAATATTTCCACGTACATCGTCAGTAATCGGGCGTAAAGTGCAAAATTGCCATCCGCCTGAAAGTGTTGGTGTTGTGGAGAAAATTGTGGATTCGTTCCGAAAAGGCGATAAGGACGAAGCAAGTTTCTGGATTCACATGGGTCCAAAATTTGTACTCATAAAATATTTTGCTGTTCGCGATAGCGAGAATAATTTTAAGGGAACATTGGAGGTCTCGCAGGAAATTAGTGAGATACAGAAGTTAGAGGGAGACCGAAGGCTATTGGATTGGTAGAAATTTAATGAGAATATAAATTTGTCATCGAATTAAGTAACTTCAACTGATATGAAGGGGTTGGTTGCTTGTAATTCCGAAGCCACAATATAATTATGCTTTTTTTTGTTAATGTTATTGGTGGTGAGGGATCTCCTGAGAGAGTCGGGTTATTGCCTTTGTAGATTCCTCACCACTACAACGATTTTGTTTTATTGATTATGATTTGGTTATGGTTTCGGAATGA
>JAOZNY010000342.1 GCA_029933565.1 Bacteroidales bacterium | reverse complement strand
TCATCTTTGTCTTTATGTTGGTTTAGACAAATCTAGTGAAGAGTTAAATCTTCCAAAATACAACATCTGGCTACATGAGACTTATGATTTAGATAAAAATTTGAGTTCAGCAGAACTGAAGAATGTAACTGATAAACTTGCTTATATCTCTTTCCCATCGGCAAAAGATCCTGACTGGAACGAGAAACACCCAAACAAATCTACAATTCAGGCTATTTCACTAGGCAAATACGAATGGTTCTCAAAATATGAATTGTTGCCATATATGAAAAGAGGAGAAGATTATGCGAAACTTAAAAAAGATTTTGAAACTTCAATGCTAAATAAACTTTATAGCATTCTACCTCAAATAAAAGGACATGTTGTTGTTACAGAAGTTTCAACTCCTCTTTCTACAAAACATTTTTCCAACTATCAAAATGGAGAAATTTATGGACTTGAGCATTCGCCCGAAAGGTTTTCATTGCAATTTTTAAGAAGCGAAACAAAAATTAAAGGCCTGCGATTAGCCGGACAGGACATAACAACTGTTGGAGTTGCCGGAGCAATGATTTCAGGAATGCTTTGCGCAACAACCATATTAAAATTCAAAACCTGGAAAATATTTAGGAACCTTAAAAAGAAGAATGAAGATTACTAATAATACAGAGTTCAATTCCTTAAACACAATACCCTAAACGCCCAGCAACAAAACCTTCAAGGCCTCTTTAATGTTGTTCTCGGCAATAAGTTTTTTGGCAAAATTATGACGGGAAGTTTCGTCTTTTGCGAGGGAACGATAAAGTGGGTTCATCAATGACTTTTTTACTTCATCATTATCGGGAAGGCTTTCAGCATTTCCCAGCCTGCCTAAGTCATTACCCGTAAGCACTGTACTGTTACGAACCTCAGCAGGTAAACTGTCGACGCCAATACCTAAAGTACTAAGGGGTTTTGGAACTATAAAATTTGCGCTGCCATTGGTGCGAGTGTAGTAATCGCCACCCAAACGACCAACCAAATCAATTTTATCGGGATGGATATTTCCATCTTTGTCAAGAATGCTGTCGTCAATGTGAATGTAAAGTAGTTCGCAAACAACAAGGTTGCCAGAGCCCGGTTCTCCACTAATCTCAATTACTTCTCTAACCTTGCATTCAAATTGTAATGGTGATTCCTTTACTCTTGGAGGCTTAACTTTTACTGATTTAACAGGAGTTAATCCTGATTTCTCAAATTCATTTACTCCCTTTGGATACTCAGTACTGCTAAGACTCATTTGCTGAACCATGCTGTAATTTACTGCATTAAGAACAACTTCGGGAACTTCCTTTACATTGTCGAGAGTGTGTTTAGTAGTATTATCGCGGCCACGGCGCGAAGGCGAAAAGATTAAGGTAGTTGGGTTAACACCAAAAGCATTATAAAAACTAAAAGGTGAAAGGTTTACATTTCCATCTTTATCAATGGTGCTCGCAAAAGCAATTGGTCGAGGAGCAACTCCGCCAAGAAACATCTTAAATATTTCGGGATCGGTTATTTCGTTGGGATCTATTTTCATATTTTTTTGTTTCACGCCACGACGCAACGTATTTCTAATTAAATCCAATTATAAATATTATTGTTAATACTTTATTGCCGGAAGCACCTTGGTTACTGATTCACCAAAACCTATTCTAACTCCATCTTTTTCAGAATAGGCACGCATAATAATAGTGTCGTTGTCGAGAATAAATTTTCTCTCAGAGCCATCCTTAAGTTTAAGTGTTTTTTTTCCTCCCCAACTAAGTTCTAGCATTGAACCATAGGCGTCAGAAGTAGGTCCAGAAATTGTACCCGAAGCATACATATCTCCAACATTAATATTACAACCATTAATGGTTTGATGCGTAAGTTGCTGAGCCATATTCCAGTACAAATATTTATAATTAGAATTACTCACCATTGTCTCTTCGCCATTTTCAGGTTTGATAAATACCTTTAAATCAATGTCCAGATTTCTATTTCCCTTGCTTCGCAGATATGGTAATACTTCCGGTTCTTGCTTAGGACCTTCAACACGGAAAGGTTCAAGTGCATCCAAAGTAACTATCCAAGGTGAAATTACCGAGCCAAAGCTCTTCGACAAAAATGGCCCCAGAGGAACATATTCCCATTTTTGAATATCTCTTGCCGAAAGGTCGTTAAAAATCACCATTCCAAAAATATAGTCATCAGCATCTTCAACTTTTATGCTATCTCCAAGTTTGGTTTGTTTTCCAGTAATAAAAGCCATTTCAAGTTCAAAGTCGAATAGACGGCTTGGACCGAAAATTGGTTTCTCCTCCCCTGCCGGAAGTGTTTGCCCATTTGGGCGATTAATATCTGTTCCTGAAACTACAATTGAAGATGCCCTGCCATGGTAACCAACAGGAAGACTTCGCCAGTTTGGAAACAATGCATTGGCAGGGTCGCGGAACATGGTTCCCACATTGGTGGCGTGCTCAAT
>JAOZNY010000341.1 GCA_029933565.1 Bacteroidales bacterium | reverse complement strand
ATGGTTCAATTGTTCGATGGTTCGATTGTTCAATTGTCCGATGGTTTCATGGTCATTTTCCATTTTTACCATATTTCCCTTATTTCCTCTATTTCCTATTTTCACTATTCCCATCACTTTATCCCAAGTCGTTTTATCCAAAAGAAAATAAAATAAATAATAATAGCCAAAGCCAAAATTGCAGCCAAAAACAATCCTGTCAGCAGGCCTGCATAAAAAAATGCAATTGCGAGCAAAGCAAAAATTACTATTCGCAAACTACCTTGTGCAATACCAAAATGCGTAAAACTTTCAATAACCAAACCCACAATAATTGCCAATGCCAAAACAAAAATTAAAATCTCAGGCCATTTCCATAAGGCAGTATTTATGCTTAAATCGCCGGGCAAGAAAACCCCTAACACAAAAACAACAAACCCAAGCAAAAATCCTGAAATAAGTGGCCATGGCTTGCCTTCCCAGTTTGCCTTCTCACTCAACTTCTTGTTCAATTCTCTATCAACTAAGTAGGAATACTTTTGAACAAAGAACATTGCAACAAAGATTACAACACCAAGAAGGTAAATTGTCCATTCGTTGGCTTGAATTCCAAATATATTGGTGTTTGCATCCATTTTAGGCACTTTGTAAAACCTGACTCAACAAGGTAATCGTAAATATTGTAAGTAAAAACCAACCAATAATACCTTCAATAATTGAAAGGTACATTGCAATGCTGCTATCCTCTTCGGGAAGTGAGCCAAAACCAATTACCACAAAACTGTTAAGGCTCATAATTAAGGAGTTGAATAGTTTTACCAATACAACATAAATTGAAAACAAGAAGAAAATAAGAACAATCAGAAAGCCTGCCCAGACTTTTTTAAAACCCTTAATATCGCTCCATTTATCTTTTTGGAAATTAAAAAACCGTATAAGCCCCGGTAAGGCATCAAACCTGAACTTAGCAAGAAAATGCAGTGGTCCACCAATTAGTTTTAAAATGCGTGGCATTTCCTTACCCGCATCAATATACTTTTTTTGCAAGGCTACAACTTCCAAACTAAGTTCATCCTCCTTTTTTCGGAAAACATCTTCTATGGGATAGTCATTTATCACGTATTCACTAAACTTATTAAACTGATTTAAATAATAGCGATAATCCATTCTATCCCAACGGGAGTACGTAATCATGTATAAAATTGTAAACAACAATATTAACCATACCGAATACTTTAGCGATTTACCAGGATTGGTCGCGTAGTCGGAAAAGCGTCTAAGGAAAACGTTAAGGTTGTAGTTAATAAAATTATTTAGCGAAGGATTAATAGTCTGCACAAAAGCCTGCTTTCGGGTCTCAATATTCTTTATTTCCACGTAAGATGTATTGGCCGAAACGATGTCGCCGCGGTCGTGATAGAGTGCATTGAATTTATTATAGGCACTCATCAAATCGTTATAAAGCAGATTATCTGATAATTGTATATCTGTTTTGGCCTGATAGGCTATTATCATATTTTCCTCAATCTGGAAAATAGAAAATTTCTCACCACTGAAATTATACCATGAAATATTAGTGTTTTTTTCGGGAAAATTGAAATTTAAAATACCAATATAGTCTTCAACAAACAACGAATCGACAAGAAATGATTTTGAAACTTCTGCACCACTTAAATCAAGTGTTTGCATGCGGTTCGAAATCATCTTAAGTTCATTGATATTTGATGATGAAAAATTAACAGAGTATAAATTTGACAAAGCATTATTATTGAAAACATTATTAGTCAATATTAGTTTTTCAACATTCTGACCATGCATGTCCAATTGGTAAAAAGTTTTTATTTCTTGCTTTTCTTTAAATATCAAACTGTCAGCATTAAAGTTACAGTTTTCAATTTTCATTTCCTTTAGTTTTGCATCAATAAGCACCTCAGACCTGAATTCATTCCCACTTAACCTCAGATTGGTCGTTCTATGCTCAAAGTTGAATATTTCAAACTGATCATGAAAAATGGAATTCTCAATAAATAACAATGCTCCGTTATAATCTGTTGCATCCTTAAACTCAACCCGACCATGAAACTCACAACCAACTATTTGAAGGTCTTTAATACTCCAGTCCTTAAAAACCAAATGCTGTTCTTTATCTAGTTTAAAAATACAATTGTGCAGAACTAGCCTCTTCTTTACAACTTTATTCTTAGGGGAAACCTCAAAAATATCAAAATCAAATTCTTCAGTTTTTATCTCATCGTCTTTCTCACTAACCTTAATTATATAGTTTCTAATACTGATGGTATTTCCATCGGCACTCATCAAATCTATTAAATCGGTAAGAGATATCTCCTGCCTTTCATCATCAATAGATTTAGTATTGCCATTATCCTGACTAAAGACAAATCCACTAATAATTAAAATAATGGTTAGCAATAATGATTTTAACAGTTTAAACATTGTATTGTTTTTATTATCAACGTTTTAAAATTTCACTTTTAAGGCT
>JAOZNY010000340.1 GCA_029933565.1 Bacteroidales bacterium | reverse complement strand
CCCGGATAATAATAAAGCATGGTTACTTTATCGTGGAAATAAGGCAGGATTTTTACATCCTTGTCGTTACGGCGTTTATTATAAATCTTTTTAATGGGGAAAATCTCATCACGGTTAATACGTGCTAAAGGGGTATCGCCAATGGTGCGAAAAGTGGAGCGATATGATGAATGCATTTTTCTCACTCTGGTTCCTTTGTGCAGCAAGCCGTATTCATCGGATGTTGGGCCAAACATACAAATCTGAACTTCGGCAATATCCGATTGACCGGCAGCTTTCATGGCATGCATCAAATTTAAGGCGGCATCGGAACTTGGTCGGTCAGAAGAACGCTGTGAGCCAACTAAAACAACTGGAACAGGTAGGTTCTGGCACATAAATGTAAGTGCAGCACCTGTATGATGGAGGGTGTCTGTTCCGTGGCCAATTACAATCCCATCAACTCCCTTTTCAATTTCTTTTCCAATGGACTTTGCCAGAGCCATGTATTGCTTTGGTCCCATATTTTCAGAGAAAACTGCAAAAATCTTTTCCGTTTCCAGATTGCAAATATCGGCAAGTTCGGGCACAGCACCGTAAAGTTCGCCAGGCGAGAAAGCAGGAATTACTGCTCCTGTTCGGTAATCTAAACGTGAAGCAATTGTTCCTCCCGTTCCAAACAATTTTACTTTTGGCAAACCAGGTGTAAATGGAAACTCCTTTTCAGGAATTTTATAATTGGCTTTTTTATAGCCTGTTTCCACCATAGAAGTAATTGTACGTGTGTCAATACCAATGTTGTAGCCGGTAATAATTTTTACAACTATGTGTTTATCGTCATCGTTTTCGGCCCTTGGCAAAACAGTTCCTTCAAATGTTCCGCGGGTGGTTTCCACTTTTGTAGTTCCCCAAACCCTTACCTGGTATTTCTTCAGCAACTCAAGTGCCTCACCTTTATATCCTTGAAAAATATCGTTGTCCATTTTTAAATCTCCTTACTTAATTCTTCCAAACTAATATTTCCAATTGCCGAATTGCGCAACTGCCCCATTATCCAATTCTTTTCGTCAACTTTATCGATGCTTGTTTTTCCTTCGGCAAATTTTTCCTTTAAAATAGGGATTCTTGCCAAAATATCTTCCTTTGAATTTCTTTTATGCTTTAAACTCAAAACTATTGATTCAAACTGCATTTTTGGATGCTCCATTAAATACGGCAACATTTTCTCAGCAAGTTCAAAATCAAGATTTTCTTTCTTCAAGAACTCAAACATCCTTAGAATTATCCGGTAATTAAAATCACTATCAGATTTTAGATGACCCTCGGTAAATTTTAATTTATGCCCAAAAAATGTTCCCAAATAAGATTCTTTTATTCCTGTCTTCTCTATTATTTCCTCCATTAATGGAAAAAGGTTTTTCGAAAAAATAAAAGTAAAAGTATCCTCAGGCACATTCCAGTTTTTCAGTTTGTTAATCCTGTCAATAATGTCCTCAGGAATTTTATTCTCCAATTTCTTGATGTATTCATCTTCCAGAGGAATGGGTGCTGAATCAGTGTCAGGATACATGCGGTCGGCACCGGGAAGTACGCGCTCAAATATTGTAGTGCCATCGGTGAGCGACTTTCTGGTTTCTTCAGGGATTCCTTCCAAAGCCATAATGCATCTTTCCTCAATGGTTTCCAATGCGGTTTTAAGATCGTCCTCCGGTCCCCAAAAAACTATTTGAGCATCACCTTCTTTCGCTGTAAGATTTTTTTTCACCAAAATTAATTCATCGGTAGTCAGAATATTATTGAAATCTTCCGAATGGGTCATATTTGGCTTTTCGATGCAGGCGATAACTTTTAATCGGTCGGAGATTTCATTTGCATACATTTGTCCCACTTGCGTAAACCACGAAAGGCTTCCTTCAAATTTTGGAAGATTTACTGCAATAATTTTGAAATTATTTTTCTTGGCTGTTTTTAGTAAATTACTTCCAAATTCAATTAGTTCACTAATATCCTTATGGGAAATTTTCCAGTTGTTTTTGTCTATTCCTTTTTTCAGTAAATAATCACGCATCCCCAAAAGCGACCACTGACGGAAAACTTCGTTATGTGTTAGTTCGGGTATCCACTTTGTGTGAGCAACACCTTTTATCTCAACCCTCGAACCACCTCGGCAACTTACATTTACATCCTGCCGTCCTGCACCAATTCCGGTTCTTACTTTATCGGTGCTACGGTTCAAAAACCTGATGTAATCGCAGCCTTCTTTTACCTCGTCGGGATTTATAAAATCGGGGTAAGTAACGGTTTCAATTAATGGCATTCCAAGCCTGTCGGTTTTATAAAGGCGCTTATGACCTATATCAGAAATCTCTCGGCACGAATCTTCTTCAATACTTAATTGAATTAATCTCACCTTCTTTTTAGGTAGTTGCAGTTCTCCCTCAACACCAATAATTGCTGTACGCTGAAATCCTGTGGGGATACTACCATCAAGGTACTGCTTTCT
>JAOZNY010000112.1:6972-9687 GCA_029933565.1 Bacteroidales bacterium | reverse complement strand
TTGGGTCAATAGTATTATTTATTTTTTCTAATCTATGGAAGTCAACTCCATTTTCTGATATTTCAAACTCAACCCATTCAGGCATAAATATCCATGAGTTTTCATCCTGAAGGAACCCCATGCCAATACTGTTTATTTCAATTACTTTACCTAAATCAATCGTTGCTTCTACATTAACACCTTCATATCCTTGCCAGTTGCCAGTCTTAAAATCGCTATCCCCTCTTAGTTTATTTATTAAAGCAATATCTCCTCCTGCAGAATACTGACTGCTATAATTTGAATTTAATTTGATGGATCTTCCTGCCGGAATTTTTATTAGTACTGTTTCTTCTTCAAAACTTTTTGTCCGATTTTTAATTGCAACAGCCCTTATATCTGTTGTTTCATCAATTTTCAGGGTTAATAGTTTTTCGCCAATAATTTCCAGCCCATTGCCTTTGCGTATATTGTACCAGATTTCAGCATCATTATCAATGCTTGTGATTTTTACTTTTGTTATATCTTCAAATGTCTTTGAATCATAACTGAAGTAAGGGATGGGAGTAATTAAATTATCTTTAATTTTCTGATAAGGTCGGTCTTCTTTTTTACTTGCCCATAATTTATTTGGGAATTCTCCCATTTCAAAAACCAGATTGCCACCATCCATTATCATTTTATGAGTTATAAATGATTTTGTCCAGGGTTCACCATTGTATGTAACCGACTGTATGTAAATATTTATACTGCTATTGTCAATGGTAATTATCCTAAACTTATTTCCATTTTCCAAATTAATTGTTATGCTATCAAAAATCGGACTTCCGATAATATATTTATCAGTTCCCGGTGTAACCGGATAAAAGCCCATTGCACTCAAAACATACCATGCCGACATTTGTCCGCAGTCTTCGTTACCGCTTAGTCCATCAGGATTGTTGGTATAAAGTTCATCCATTATTTGCCTTACAATTTTTTGTGTTTTCCACGGCTTGCCCACAAAATTGTACAAATATGCCATGTGATGACTGGGCTCGTTGCCATGGGCGTACTGACCAATTAGACCTGTAATATCAGACTGGTGTCTTCCGGAAAGTTCAATTTCGGTATTGAAAAGGCTATCAAGTTTTACTTCGTATTTTTCATCACCACCAAGCAAATCGATATGTGTGTTGATGTCTTGTGGAACAAAGAAATTATATTGCCAGGTGTTTGCTTCTGTTAGCATAAAATTCACCTCTGTTGGGTCGAAAGGTTTTACAAATCGACCATTTGACTTTCCCCGGAAGAAGCCTGTTTCCTTATCAAAAATATTTTTATAATACTGTGCCCTTTGAATGTATTCACTATAAGTTTTTTCATCCCCAGTAAGTTTTACCATTTCGGCAATGCACCAGTCGTCGTAGGCATATTCCAGTGTTTTTGATACCGACTCACCTTCTTTATCGGCTGGAATATAACCCTTAGATGTGTAATATTCCAGACCAAATTTGCCTGAAGCGGCAGATGCTCTCATGGCTTCAATTGCAATTTTTTCATCAAAATTTCTAATTCCTTTTGCATAGGCATCGGTAATAACCGGAACAGCATTGTAGCCGATCATGCAATTTGTTTCGCAGGCTGATAATTCCCAAACTGGGAGAAGCCCATCGTGTTTGTACATGTTTAGCATTGAGTTTATTAAATCGCCGGTTTTCTCCCTTTGCACAATTGTGAATAAAGGGTGTAATGCCCTAAATGTATCCCAAAGTGAAAAAACTGTATGCATCTTGAAATCTTTGCTTTGATGGATTTTATTGTCGTGTCCTCGATAACGATTATCAAAATCAGAAGAAATGTTAGGAGCAAGGAAGGAATGGTAAAGAGCCGTATAAAAAATCTGTTTTTGTTCGCGATTGCCGCCTATGATTTCAATTTTTCCCAATTGCTTTTCCCATGCTGTTTTCGCCTTTTGGCGAATCTTTTTAAAATCCCAGTTGGGGATTTCATTTTCCAGATTGTTCTTTGCCCCATCAATGTCAACCATCGAAATACCTACCTTTAGTAAAATCACTTCTTTGGCTGAAGTGTCGAAGTTAAACCAGGCTTTTAAACTATCGCTTTTGGCAGAAACCAGATTTTCCGTCTTCAGTCCGTTTACCAAAATCCCATGCGATTTAAAAGGCTTGGAAAACTGAACATAAAAATAAACATGCTGATTGTTGGCCCAACCATTTGTAAGACGGTAACCCGAAATGGTGCTGTCATCAACAATATTTATTTCCGCAGAGTTTATCCTTTCACTTTTCACACTTTCCACAAGGTCGAGCAAAATATGCGATTCGTCAGATTTTGGGAACATATATTTATGGAAGCCACAATGTTCTGTTGCCGTAAGAGATGCAAATATTTCCGATTCAAGTAGGTAAACTGCATAGTACCCCGGCTCTGATCTTTCCATTTCGTGAGTAAATTCTGAGCCATAACCCGAATTAAAATCTCCGTTATAAAAAACATTAGTTTTTATTTCTCCATTGGAAGGGAAAAACCTGATATCACCATAATCGCCAACACCTGTTCCGCTGAGGTGGGTATGGCTGAAGCCATAAATTACAGTATCGGAATAGTGGTAGCCCGAGCAGCCGTCCCAACTATCTTTTCGAGTGTCGGGGCTAAGTTGAACCAGACCAAATGGTACTGTGGCACCTGGGTAAGTGTGACCATGGCCGCCTGTTCCTATAAAAGTGTCAACAT
>JAOZNY010000112.1:5245-6872 GCA_029933565.1 Bacteroidales bacterium | reverse complement strand
CCCAGTTGACTTCTGCAAGGGCAGCCATTCGTGGAAGAATCATGTATTCGACGTGGTCAGAAGTTTCCATATACTCTGTCCAAACATTGGCCTGAGTACCCAAAATTTTCATGGCTTCGGTTGTGTTTAATGAGTCTGGAACAGGTTCGTAAGAATAAACTTTTTCGAGTGTAGTAAAACCTCCAATTGCTAGGGGTTCTGTTTCTGGATTGCTTTGATAATGATCGAAATAACAGTGAGAGCCGGGTGTCATAATTGCATCGTGATTTTGTTTTGCAGCAGCAATACCACCTTCCGTTCCTCGCCACGACATTACAGTAGCATTGGGTGCAAGTCCTCCTTCTAGGATTTCGTCCCAACCAATAATTTGGCGACCGTGGCTGTTTAGGAATTTCTCCATCCTTTGAATAAAATAACTCTGTAGTTCATGTTCACCTTTTAAGCCTTCACGTTTAATTGTTTCCTGACAAACCGAACAATCTTTCCATCTGGTTTTGGGAGCCTCATCGCCGCCAATGTGAATGTATTTTGATGGAAATAATTCCATTACTTCCAAAAGTACATTTTCTAAAAATTCAAAGGTTTCTTCTTTTGTGCAATAAATATCCTTAAACACTCCCCAGCGTGTAGCAACTTCGTAAGGCCCTCCGGTACAACCAAGTTCAGGATAAGATACCAAAGCAGCCAGCGAATGGCCTGGCATTTCTATTTCAGGAATGATTGTTATCTGCCTTTTGGTAGCATAATCAACAATATCTCGGATTTCTTCCTGAGTATAAAAACCACCATAAGATTTGCCATCGTATTCATGAGGTTTTTTACCACCATGACCAATAAGAGTTTCGTTTCGCCAGGCTCCAACCTCTGTGAGTTTGGGGTATTTCTTTATTTCAATTCTCCATCCCTGATCTTCAGTTAAATGCCAATGAAAAGTGTTGAACTTATAAAAAGCCAACAGATTGATATATTTTTTAATGAACTCAACAGGAAACATATGACGACCTACATCGAGATGCATGCCGCGGTATTTAAAGCGTGGTTGGTCGGTTATTTCCATGGTTTGTATTCTGCTTTTATTTGCACTTAGCATGAGTTGGAAAAGCGTTTGAAGTCCATAAAAACTTCCCTTTGCTGACATGGCTGTAATAAGGATTTCTTCTTTCTCAATTAACAATTTGTATCCTTCATCACCCAAACCTTTTAATTTTTCATCAAGGCTTAATATAATTCTTGCTTCGTTGCTTATCTCTGCCAAAGGCATTGTTTTTACTTCCAAATAAAGAGTGTTTTTCATTAGTTCAGAGAAATACTCGGCCTGTTGCTTAAGGATTGTGTCATCTTCAAAAGCAATAATAGTTGTTTTGTCAAACTTAAAAAACGAATCTCCTAAGTTGATTTCTTGTGGTTGGGGTATAATAAATTGTTGTTTTTTTTCAGTCTTTCGGAATGAGGAACTAAGAAAAATAACTACAAATAATAAAGTGATAAATGCATTTTTCATTGTTGGCAATTTAATCGAAGAAGGATAATAGCAAAGGTAGAAAAATTGATTTATGACCTTACAACTTTATCTGATTTTGAGTATCAATAAAAACTATTTATATTTACGACCATTAAAATTTATA
The DNA here is from genome assembly GCA_029933565.1 of Bacteroidales bacterium. GTDB lineage: Bacteria > Bacteroidota > Bacteroidia > Bacteroidales > F082 > BM524. Next base: position 5,247 of record JAOZNY010000112.1, on the reverse strand, counting down.
TA
>JAOZNY010000112.1:3812-5145 GCA_029933565.1 Bacteroidales bacterium | reverse complement strand
GGAATGAGTTGGGAATCGTCAGCAGTTTATTATGATTTGATTAATAAAAAAGTAAAGGATGCTCTTGGAGGATTTCACTCTTGTAAAAGCATTATGCTTACTGTAGATTTTGCAGAAATTGAAAAACTACAACATGAGGATGACTGGGAGGCACTGGATAAAATAATGGCTGATTCGGCAAAACAACTTGAGTTGGCCGGGGCTGAAATCATTGTACTTTGTACAAATACAATGCATTTATGTAATGATGCAATTGTTGAAAATATATCAATTCCTTTCCTTCACATTGCAGAGGCTACAGGTATTGAGATTATTAAGAGAGGTAAAAAAAAGGTGGCCTTATTAGGAACTAAGTTTACAATGGAGAAAGATTTTTATAAGGGTTTTTTGTTAAATAATTTTGGTATTGAAGTTATTATACCATCAAAAGAAGAGAGAGAGCAAGTTCATAATATTATTTATAATGAACTAGTTCATGGAAAATTCAAAAATAGTTCGAGAGAAATTTATAAAGGGATAATTGTGAATCTGGAGGAAAGAGGTGCTGAAGGTGTAATACTTGGCTGTACTGAAATTCCATTACTGATTTCTCAATCAGATGTTAATATTACAACATTTAATACAATCACAATTCATGCAGAAAAAGCCGTTGAATGGGCTTTGAAAAATTAATAAATATGATTGCAGAAACTCCACAACCACCATATTATGCTGTAATTTTTAGTTCAATTAGAACAACTGGTGATAAGGGTTATTCTGAAATGGGTGGTAAAATGCTTAATACAAAAAGCAAATGTGTTTTTAGGGATTAAGTTACAAACTTAATCCAGTGTTCGTTACAAACTTAATCCAGTGTTAGGGATATATTTAGTGATAATAATGCATGAGTTATTCCGTTTAGTGTTATTATTTATTTTTGAACTTAAAGATTTGTTTTCATGAGAATTTGGATATATTTACTTTTATCTGTTGTTAGTATTCAAATATATTCTCAAACAGATACGACTAGAGTTAAGAAGAAGCAATTCCCAAGTGTATCTGTAAATTACCAATACGGAAATATTATCCCCACAACCGATTTTGTAAAAGGCGATAATTTAATGGGTAAACCCATGGATCATTATCAGGCTTTTACTGTTAAGGCACTATGGCAAAATCCCAATCATAAAGATTGGCAAAAAGTTTATAAAGGACCTTATTATGGTGGTGGATTTACTGTTAGTGATTTTTATAATCCACAAGAAGTGGGTAAGCCGCTTTCCCTTTATGGAATTCTTGGGATTCCGATTAAGCGCTGGGAAAAGTTGGAACTTTATACAGAATTTCAATTTGG
>JAOZNY010000112.1:0-3712 GCA_029933565.1 Bacteroidales bacterium | reverse complement strand
GGCAGAATGGAACGTTCAAATGATTTATATTTTATGCTGGGCTATGGCGACCATCAACTAAATGAGCATGAATTGGACACTAATTATTATGCAATTGGAGGGATTAGCATTATTTACTTTACACAACTTTCAAATGCTTTCCGACTAGGTTATGGAACCGATATAAATTATTGGTGGGGACTGAATGCAAAGCCTGATGGTACTATTGGCCCTAGAACTGCTGAAAATTTCACACTTGGATTACTTCTTCAGCCCGAATTAATTATTGATAAATTAACTTTGGTTGGCGGCTTTGGTGTTTATGCCCTTCATCTTAATTATGGGAATTTTCAGCAAACCTATCAACGATTGGGGGTGAGGTATGATGTTTACAAAAATATCTCCGTGGGAGTAAATGTAAGAGCAGTAAATTTTATGCTAGCTGAGTTTTTGGAATTTAATGTTGGTTATAGAATTAGATGGATGAAGTAAGGAGATGTGGATTTCTTTTTCACGCAAACATTGCGAAGCCAACTTCCCCAAATAACGGCTGTCTTTTCGAAACTGCAACACAATAACTTTAGTTTTAGTAAATAGTAATGGCGGTGTGAAATCTCCTAAGAAAAAACAACTTTCCCAGGAGATGTCTCCACTGCGGTCGACATGACAGCGGGGTTTTAGGAGATTGCCGCGCTGCGCTAGCAAAGACGGTCTTCGTAAAAAAATGGCTGTCATAAGCGGAACTCAGCGAAGTCAAGATATCTCCTGAGAACAAATACGTGTCCTTAGGAGATATCTCCATGCGTAAGGTTTTGCTGCCGCAACCTTTACTTAGTCGACATGACAGCAGGAACATAGAGAGTAAGGTTTTTCCTTTGCGCTCATTGAGTTCAATCTTCCTCGAAAAGATAAATGCTTTAAATAAGGCAGGCCATTTTTCTGCGCTAATCTGCAAAATCTGCGGGAGCATTCAAGAATTAAACCTCCTTAATCTCCTTAAAACCAATTCCTAGAATTCGTTCAAAATCTCTTATTTGTTTAATTTCAGTTGAACTAACCAAACAAAGTGAAACACCTTCTTTTCCTGCTCGGGCAGTTCTGCCACTACGGTGGGTGTAGTATTCATTTTTTTCGGGAAGGTTATAGTGGACTACAAACGATAGGTCGGCAACATCGATACCACGGGCTGCTATATCGGTGGCAATGAGTATTTGTAAATTCTCATTTTTAAAAGCCCGCATTACTTTGTCGCGTTCCTTTTGCAATAAGTCGCCATGGATGGCATCGGCAGCAACATTTTTTGCGATTAACTGTTTTGCCAGTTTCTGAGTATTGGCTTTGGTTTTGCAAAATATCATTCCACGGTTTTTCTTTTGCGAACGCAAGAATTGAGTTAACACCTGTAATTTTTCGTTATCCGGACAAACATAATATTGGTGTTCAATATTCTTGTTCACTACATTTGCGCCACTTACCTCAATTTTATGAGCCTCATCATTAAGGTGTTGGTTAATTATTTGTCTGATTCCTTGAGGGATAGTTGCTGAAAACAGCCATTTGTTTTTTGCATTGGAAGTATAAGTTAATATTTCATCCAATTCTTTTTTAAAACCCATGCTGAGCATTTCGTCAGCTTCATCTAAAATCACAGTTTTTACATTGCTGAGGTCAACGGCTTTTCGTTTTACTAGGTCAATCAGTCTGCCTGGTGTGGCAACAATAATGTGGGTTGGCCTTTTCAAATTACTTAATTGCTTGTCAATTTTTTCGCCACCATAAACCGACTCTGTAAAAATCTTTTCAGTGTATTTTGTGAATTTGAATAGTTGCTTTGCCACCTGCTGTCCCAGTTCTCTGGTTGGACAAAGAATCAATCCCTGAACCACTTTTTGTGATGCATCAATTCGATGAAGAAGAGGCAGGCCGTAAGCGGCAGTTTTGCCTGTTCCGGTTTGCGCCTGTCCCACAAGATCAGTATCCTTATTCAACAAAAGCGGAATAACTTCATTTTGTATTTCTGTTGGGGTAATAATATTAAGTTCATTTAGCCCTTTAACAATGTCTTTACGGATTCCCAGTTCTTCAAAATTCTTCAAAATATTGATTTTTTAATTCGAGTGCAAAAGTACTTATTAATCTCTTGCTGCCTAATATGGTATTATTTAGCTTTTCGTGATATTATTTTTAGAAATAGGAGGGGGAGTCAATCATCATATTTTTGCCATCTGCACTAAGTGCGAAGTTAAACCCCGGCTGAAGGCTGTATGCTCCATATTCTCCTTTTTTGTTTAAGGCAATAAATCCTATTTGGAATTTTTTGTGTTCAGGAACTTTTTCTACTATCCTTAAAACTGCCTTTTCGCAGGCTTCCTGAGGGCTCATGCCATTTCGTATAAATTCAACAACAAGAAATGATCCTAGGGTTTTCATTACCAGTTCGCCCATGCCTGTTGCGGTTGCTGAACCTACTTCGTTGTCAACAAATAGTCCGGCACCAATAATTGGTGAATCACCCACTCGTCCCCTTATTTTGCCTCCCATGCCACTTGTTGTGCAGGCACCTGCCATTTGCGCATTGTCGTCAATGGCAAGCAAACCAATGGTGTCGTGATATTTATTAGGCTCGTTTTCCCAGTTTATTTTTGGATCGTAGTTTTTGTCTTTGGCCCATTGTTGCCATTTCTTTTTCATTTCGGGAGTAAGAAGGTTTTCTTGTTTAAAACCGTTTTCCACAGCAAATTGTAAAGCACCACTTCCCGAAAGCATTACGTGTGGAGTTTTGTCCATTACTATTCGTGCAACAGAAATTGGATGGACAATATTTTCCAGAAAACAAACCGAGCCTGCATTACCTTCTGAATTCATAATGCTAGCATCGAGTGTTACATGCCCATCCCTATCGGGGAAACCACCTAAACCCACACTGTGGTTGTTGGGGTCGGCCTCAGGAATCATTACTCCTTTTTCAACGGCATCAACAACACTGCCTCCTTCGTTTAATATCTTTAGCGATTCAGCATTGGCTGCTATTCCATGATTCCATGTGGAAATTATTATTGGAAGTCCTTTAGTATTCCCTGACTTCGATAATCTAAAATTTGCCTTTGCAATTTTTGAAGGTAAGATGCCAAGTATTCCAAGTGCTGCCGCACTTTCAAGAAATTTTCTTCTGTTTAACATTTTGCTTAGATATATTTTAAGGTTTTGTCTGATATCCTTTCAAACCATAATATGATAGGTAAAGGTAACTAAAAACCGGAACAATAAATGAAAATTGAACACCGGCATTGTCGGCAAGGTAACCCATTATCAGTGGGAGAATTGCACCTCCTAAAATCATCATTACTAAAAGGGAAGAGCCTTGGCTTGTGTATTTGCCCAATCCGGCAATTGCCAGAGTGAAAATGTTTGACCACATTATTGAGTTGAAAAGGCCAATGCCAATCAAACTCCAAATTGCCAATTCTCCTGAGGAAGTTATAACTACGGCAAGCAAAACAATGTTGACCATTGCGAAAATATACAAGGTTCTGTTGGCAAGTGATTTGCCAAAAATAAAGGCTAAATAGTTAAGTGCCAGTAAGGCTGAATAAATTAGTGCAGTACTAAAATCGATAAAAATGCCTATTGCAATAGCAGCAGCAGTGGAAACCAAAAGCATAAAAACATATTTCAATAATTTGTTTTTAATATCGCTTAGCGAAATTGCACCTAAAAACCTCCCAATCATTTG
>JAOZNY010000339.1 GCA_029933565.1 Bacteroidales bacterium | reverse complement strand
CTAGGTTCCACATCATCTTTCTTACAACTGGTTACTATGAAAACCATGGCAAGAACAACCAATAAAAAAGGAATTTTCTTCATACTTAATGATTTTTTTGATTTGGTTAAAAAATATTATTAGAGCAATAATACGAAATTATTTTGTTAATACCGTCAATAAACCAAAAGCGCATTAGAAAATGTCATCACTTGATTAGCCATTTACTATTAATATATGGAGAAAGTTTGTTCTCTTGACCTTGTAGTTTCCATATCGCATTAAGTGCAATTTCCCATTTCAGAGCCGAAACACCTTTTTTATGCCCCGTTACCCTATAAGCCTCACCTTTTGAAAAAATCTCAAGCATTTCGCTAACTTGAGGATTAATGGTCTGCAAATCATCAAAATTAATGATCAAACTCTCCTTGTCTGATTTAAACTTTATTTCAATCCTATCAATAAAAAGTTCAATATCGGCTTCTCCAATAAAATCGGGGTTTCCTTTTGATTTGGTGTGAAACACTTTAGATGACACATCCTTAAATATAACTTCCGCAGAACTGCTTTTTACTTTTTCTACAATATGCTCAAGTAACCACCGTTCCTGCCAATAATACCAATCGCGAATATTGTCAAACCTTAGTTCTTTTTCATCCTTTGACTCAAAAAACCCATACTTATCAATATGGATTGCATATCTACATTTAGAACAAATAAAATTGTTGCCCCTCGCATTAAAACTATCTATGGCCTCACAATCAGGGCAAACAAACAACGCATGACTGATATATTCGGCACGTTTATTTGAGTAGATACGATTTTTGTGTTTTCTTTGGTAATCAACTTCATCATGTTTTAAAGTCTCACTTAACTTTTTAAACATTTCCTCCTCACTTAAATTTTTAACATCATCGGCAGTAAAGAGTAAAGTATAATCCACCTCAAGTTTTGTGCGCCTCAAATGTGGCGACCAACGTGGGTTAAAAAGGTTCATCCCTTTAAGAATAGGAACTATGACAGGGACCTTAAGTAGTTTAATTAATTTAATAATTGAGTTATCGAGAGGAAAACTAGTACCTGCCCAGTTTCTTACTGCTTCCGGAAAAATACCCACACTATTTCCCTGTCTGATTACAGAGACAACATCTCTGATTACCTGAGAATCGCGTATATTCTTTTTCTTTGGGATAGTGCCCAGTCTAGTCAAAAAGAATTTAAAAATAGGATTACGAAATGCTGCATCAGAAGAAACGAAACGTGTGTAATGAGGAAGAAAATTTCCAATTATAAATGGATCCCAAAAGCCAACATGATTACCTAGTAACAAATAAGGTGACTTAACATTTCTAACCTCATTGGGCATCTTTTTCTTTATCCTGAAAAAGAATGCAAAACTGCTCATTACAACATAAACAATGAAACGCATATAGGCCTTGGTAGGATAATGCTTTTTATTGCTCATAAAAATGCATTTCAATTAAATAGTCGTGAACATTTTTAGGCATCCAGAAACTCATGTCCTTTTTTTGTTTAATCCCTTTACGTATAAAACTTGCCGAGATTTCCATCAATGGGGCCTTATAGAGATGAATAGACGGGTGATTCTTAAATTCCCCAAGCCCAAAACCGGGACGGGGATAAACATACATGCTGTGCTGGTTGAGGATTTGCTGATAGTTTTTCCACTTTTTAAATCCTTGAAAAACATCAGTTCCACAGATTACAGAAAATTTCCTTTCGGGATATTTTTCGCTTAGCCATGTTAAAGTATCAATTGTGTAAGAAGGGCGTGCCATTTTAAATTCAATATCGGTAACACCAAGAGTGGGATGGTCTTCAACAGCAATTCGAACAAGAGAAAGACGATGATAATCAGCAAGCAGGCTAGTTTGTTCTTTGAGAGGATTGTGAGGCGAAACCACAAACCAAACTTCATCCAAATTAGTAAACTCACTCATAAAATTAGCCAATATTAAATGACCATTATGAATGGGATTGAATGAACCGAAGAAGAGACCTATCTTTTTCATCTTTGTTATTACTTTTTATATGCAAACCTGCAAGAAATATCCCCCGCTGATGTCGCTGATTTCCACTGATGTTTTTGAACGGTTAATTAACTATTTTTCACAAACCATTTACCTTCCGGTGAATTCCTAAATTAATATTGTCAACATTAAAGTTCACTAAAATACCTAGTTTCATATTTGTGACTTTTAGATAAGTTAGAATTTGTTTATGATGCACTTTGGCTAATGTTTCAACTGATTTTATTTCTATTATAACTTTGTTTTCAATTAACAAATCTAACCTAAAACCAATATCCAACTTTTCTTCCTTATAAATAACTGGTACTGGTACTTCTTTTAACACCTTTAGCCCTTCCCCTTTTAGTTCTAAAGCCAATGCCGAACTATAAACAGACTCTAACAATCCAGGTCCTAAATTATTGTAGACATTATATATTGCCCCTCTAATTATATATGAAATTTCATTTTCAGTCATCAGAATCTTTTT
>JAOZNY010000338.1 GCA_029933565.1 Bacteroidales bacterium | reverse complement strand
GTCGTGAAACACGTGACAACCGATTCAATGCTCGAAAGGGCTCATATTTATATCTTGAGTATATGAATTATGGCAAATGGATAGGTAGTAAATTCAATTACCACTCTTTAATTCTTGATTACCGTAAATTTCTTACTCCTTTAAAATGGCTTACTATTGCAGGGCAGTTTTATGCAGAGGCCAAGTTTGGTGATATTCCGGTACAATCCCTATCGCTGATGGGTGGTGATAACCGAATGCGTGGAATTTATATTGGAAGGTTTCGAGATAAGACTATGATTGAAGGACAAGTGGAAGCAAGATTTCCCATTTATTGGATTTTTGGAGGAACGGTGTTCACCAGCTTAGGCGAAGTAGCCCCACAACTTTCAAGTTATACTCTACAAGGAATAAAATGGACTTATGGTTTTGGTCTCCGACTAAGTGTTAATGAAGCAACACGTACAAATATTCGCTTTGACATTGGCTTCTTTGAAAATAAACCACTTTTCTTTTTTACGTTTTCAGAGGCGTTTTAACTCTCATCTAGAAAATACTAATATTGATATCTCTAATGCTCAATATCTAAGTACTCATTACTGTACAACAAGTTTGATAGTTGATGTATTGTTTCCAGTATTTAAAGTGCAGAAATATATTCCGTTATTCACATGTTTACCTCTAAAATCAGTTGCATCCCATTTTAATGTATGCTCTCCAGCAAATTGTTTTTCATCCAATAAGTTTGTTACTATTCTCCCGTTTAAATCACTTATTACAATTTTAACTTGAGCGTCTTTTTCAAGAGAATAAGAAAGTGAAGTAAAATTATTAAAAGGGTTAGGATATAGTTTCAGTTTATTATCAAATGAAGACATCTCAATAATTCCAACAGTCGATAGGTTTGTTTTAGTGGCCTGCAATATTTCTTTTGTATCGTTATCTTGTACAAAGGTTATTATTTCGCAATTCGCTAACTCATAAGGTACATTTACTTCTAAATCTACAAACTGTGTATTTTGTGAAGAAAAATCCAGAGATGTGCCGTATTGATCGGGAATCATATCTCTGCAAACATAATCCAACTCTGTTTGGCCCTGCCAGTCTTCAAGAATATTCGATTCGGTGAGTACTATATGCAGTTTAAGGTTAGTGCCCTGGTAATTATCAAGGTCAGTTACAGTTACAGAAACATTAAAATTATCATCACCCAATTCTTCGATGTCTGCAATAAGTTCAAGTGGTGATGGGATGTCAATTCTTTCCTCATACAAAGGCAGGTAGGTATCAAATAAACTATAATCGTTGTAGCCCCCGCTAAACGATAATACCCCATCAAAATAGGCTGTGGGAAGACCAGGAACATTATAATAATCTATCAAGCGTGAGTTAGACATACTGGTAGTGTAATCATCACCATTGTGATATTCAATTACAGCTACATCATAGCCTGCTTCTATGAGGTCTTCTGCTCCCATTGCCGCACCCGGACAAAAGTAGCACCAGGTACCGGTGCCAATTTCAAGTACTACGAAATTCCTGGCTGTTTCTGTTGTATTTCTGTTTGATTTTATCTGCCCTGCAGAAGTCAATGAATACATCAACAATAAAGTTGCAATTATTATTTTATTCATGATATGGTTATTTATTATTATTATTAATTTTTAAAAGCAAATACTATTAGAATGTTTTCAATAAATAAGACGTGTCAATTTGAAAAGGTTGTCTTAAAAATTAGAAAAATCATCCTATTCAATAATTATTTTAGAAACAACTACCTGACTGTCTAGTTTTAATTCGATAAAATACAGGCCTTTATGAATAGAACCTAAGTTTATAATATTTTTAGTTTCTGTTAATTTATCCTCATCAACTACTTTCCCAGTAATATCAATAATTCTGTAAGAAGCATTTTCAACAGAATTGATTAAATCAATATTTAACCTTCCGCTTGTTGGATTTGGGTAAATACTAATACCGTATTTATCTAATTCCTGAACAGAAGAGACATCAATTGAAAGAACAGCAACATCACTTGTTTCATTTCCGCAAATCCCATTAATCAATACGTCATAGTTCCCTGCATCAGATTGCTGAACATTAACTATAGAATAAGTATCTTTATCAGCACCAGTGATATCTGAACTGTTAAAACGCCATTGATAAGATAAATTTTCACCTTGCGCAGCAACACTAAATGATACATTATTCCCTTCTGGTACATAAATATCCTCAGGTTGAGTTGTAATTGTTGTTACTGTGCCTATTGAAATATCAAGAGTACTTGCAGTTCCTGTGCCGCAACTATTTGAAGGACTAACTGAAATTATACCTCCTGTAGAACCTACAGTAACATCAATGGAATTTGTTGTACTAGTACCCGTAAAGCCTACTGGTAAATCCCAATTATAAATTACTCCCGAAACATTTGTTACACTATAAGTTTCTGTATCGCCCGCACAAAGATCTGTTACTCCCGAAATTGTACTTGGCTGAGAAGGAATTGAGTCCACCGTAACAATAATAA
>JAOZNY010000111.1 GCA_029933565.1 Bacteroidales bacterium | reverse complement strand
CGGGGTTAACAGGAGTATAAATATTTTGAACCAATGAAAAGCCCTGAAAATCGTATTTTGATTTTTTTAAGCCCAGCAAGATTTTTGATGTTGGGGCATTTGCAATAAAACCGAATACTAGTTCTAATCGTATACCATTAGTGTAGTAATAATCAGTGTTGTCGAAAATGTCGTTGTCGAAAACTACTCTTAGAAAAGAAATATTTATGTTCTTGATCTCGGTTTTAAAAGTGTGTTTTTCTTTTTTTAAGGAATTGATATCTCCTTTTTCAGAAGAAATACCACTAATATTTTTTGGGGCTAAAACTGCAAAGTCTGCGTTAATAATATCGTTGGAAACAATTCTTTTTTTGGAAGAGTAATCACTGGTTTTATTTACTGTTGGGTTTATCGAGCAAAGTGATTTGGGTTTTAGGTTGTTAATGTTTGCTTTTGCTCTTGTAAACTCTGGTTGAAATGAAACATTTTCAATACCAAAAAACAGAAGTAAGAGAACGACTGTTAAGAGATATTTAAGTAATTTCAACATTTTTAATGAAAAGATAAAACAATAAAAGCACAAAGTTAATGCATATTAATTTAAGCTTTAAGTTGTTCACTTAAAGTTTCAACAATAACCCTTGCAGAAGTATTGCTGGGGAATTCAATAAAATCCGTAATCCCAAATTTTGTTACCACTGCATTTATTAGTTTCTGTTTGGTGGTAATTAATATGGGAACTTTGCTTGATTTGAGTAGAGCGGAAAATTGTTTTGCCCAAATCTTACCTTGTAGTTCAAAGGGGCCAATTTCATCAATTATAATTAGTTGTGCGTTGGTTTTTGAGGCTTGCTCGATAATATTATTGCCTATCTTTATTGCATTTGGGTTGAAATAAAAACGGTCTTCTTTTTGCCATCCTTCTGTTTTGTTTGTGGTGCAAAGTTCAATTCTGCTTTCGCCGCCAATTTCAACTAAGCAATGTCCACTCCGGGTATTTTGTTCCCATTTTCCTTCGGCATAAAACCCATAAATATTAAGTCCTTTGTTGGTTAAAATTTTAATCACTTGTAAAAGCAGGCTTGTTTTGCCTTCCCCTGAGCGACCACTAATAATAAAGACTTTGTTTTTTGCCATGCGCAAATTTAGGTTTTTTTGTGCTAATAGGTTGTTTCTTACATTAAATAGAATTTGTAGTAATAATGTATAAAGATCCTTCACTACACATTACAATTTTTGAAAACAGCAAGTCAGGTTTTGCTCGTTCAGGATGACAAAAGACTTGTTTTTTTTAACAACCTAAGATTTCTTTGTCTTCAAAATACTATGTACTTTTGCTTTGTGATTTGGAAAAACAACCGTCTGTTCGATTTGAAAAAGATTTATCTGGAAGAACTCAAGCCTATGTTTGGTGAGAACGAAGCCTTGCAAATGCTCAATATCTTAATCGAACATTTCTTTTCGCTTTCGCGAATACAGCAAGCACTGCCTAATCATAGGTTAACCGAATCGGAAATGCTTAGTTTGCATTATGCAGTTAAGGAATTGAAAAAGAATAAACCGGTTCAGTATATTACGGGGGAAACAGAGTTTTATGGTTTGAGGTTTTTTGTTAATCCTTCGGTTTTAATTCCTCGTCAGGAAACAGAGGAACTTGTGGATTTAATTATTAATAAGGAAAAACAAGATGGTTTAAAAGTATTGGATATTGGTAGCGGTTCAGGCTGTATTGCGGTTTCTCTGGCTAAAAATCTTGGCCAGCCTGAAGTTATTGCCTTTGATATTTCTGCTCCTGCTTTGGCTGTTGCCAAAAAGAATGCCCAAATTAATAAAGTAAAAGTAAATTTTATTGAAGAAGATATTTTAAGTCCGTTGCAAATTACAGAAAACCAATTTGATATTATTGTTTCCAACCCACCTTACGTTTGCCTTTCCGAAAAAAAACTGATGCAGCCTAATGTTATAGATTTTGAGCCACATTTAGCCCTATTTGTGGAGGATACAAATCCGTTGGAGTTTTACAAAGCAATTTTAGATTATACTTTAAAAAACCTGAAAATAGGGGGGAGGCTTTATTTTGAGATTAATGAAGCATTGGGAAAGGATGTGTCAAAACTTCTGGAGGAACGAAATTTTGAAGATGTAAATATTCATGCCGACATTAATGGCAAGGACAGGATGCTGAGCGCATTGAAAAGTGCTATTTGACATTTATTTGTAAATAGTGTACTTTTACAGTTGAATAAACTCAACACACGAATAGACAAATTTATAAGCAAAATCATTCTAATCATAAAATTACTATTATGTCAAAACAAAAAGTATTTCTAGTACACGGGTGGTCTGTACGGACTACACAAACTTATCAGGCTCTGCACCTAAAACTATCAGAACAAGGCTTCGACCTTAAAGATATTTATTTGGGTCGTTACGTATCAATTGAAAATGAAATTGAAATAAGTGATATTTCCAAAGCCTTGCATAATGCGCTTGAAAAAGAGCTGGATGGCGATTGGAGTCAGGAGTTTCATTTAATAACACATAGCACAGGTGGTCTGGTTGTAAAATACTGGATGCTTAATCTTTATGAAGGAAAGTTTAGCAGGAACAAAGCCCTAAAAAGTATTGTGCATCTGGCATCTCCACATTTTGGCTCACGACTGGCACATTACGGTCGATCCATGCTAGGGCAGGTAATGGAACTAGGCGAATCGGGTAAAAATATACTTGCTGCTTTAGAGTTGGGAAGTGAGTTTTCATGGGAAACCAACGAAATGCTTTTCGACAATAAGAACTGGAAAGATAAAGGTGTAAGAATTTTTAACCTTATTGGCGACAGGGTGAAAAGAGACCTGTTTAAATCTAAAATATTCCCTGCTGCATTTGAGGAAGGATCTGATATGGTTGTAAGAGTTGCTGCCGGAAACTCCAACTTTAAACGGTTTTTATTAGATGGTAGGAATGGTGAGTTTTCTATGGTTGGAGAATTAACACAAATTCCTTTTGGTGCTTTGTGGCAAAATACTCACTCAAATACTGATTACGGTATTTTAAATAATATTAAAAAGAATTCAAGTATAAATAGTAGCCTAAACTTAAAGTTGATTGTTGATTGCTTAAAAGTAAATAATGAAGCATCGTATAATGCAATTGTTGAGCAACTTAATCTCGCAACTAAAGAAACCCGAACAAAACGACAAGGCTTTGCCCAACTCGATTTTAGGTTTCGCGATGAAGATGGCCGACCTGTTGATGATTATAGGTTTACACTTGGTGCCATTGTGAAAGGTAGAAGAAGGCCATCAAAAACTGTTGCCCATACTCATAAAAATACTGTTACTCCAAATCATTTTACGGTTTTCATTAACTTAAAGGAACTTGAACCTGACTTGACTTATTTTATTGATATTAATTCTGATTCTGGTTCGGAACTCTTTAGTTATAGCCCCGACCCACTAGTTGTAACTGCCGGCCCAAACGATATTACTAAAATAATTAATGAAGATCAAACCACTCAAATAGACGTAATCTTATCCAGGAAACCATCTGATAAATTGTTTGTGTTTTACTCTGGTGATGATAGAGATCTTCATGTAAAATGGAATAGGGAAGGGGATGTTACAGAGAAAAAAAGACCAATTAAATAAGAAACACTAGCTTTTTTAGAGTCAATAAATTATATTCCTTTGTGTTAAATAAAGTAGCCTGAGGGGGGATAACCTAGGCCATATTTGTATAAACTGCAAGTACGTCTTCGTCATCCTCAATTTTGTCGAGGAATTTTACGATATCTTCCATTTGTTCATCGGTAAATTCTACCGGAGAGGTTGGAATGCGCTGTAAGCCAGATTCTTTTACGTCTATTTTTAACTTTTCCAGTGCTTCAACCATGGTTCCATAATCATGGTAATCTGTGTGGATGATTATATTGTCTTCAACAAGTTCAATTTTTTCCAGACCAGAGTCAATTAGTTCCAACTCAAGTTCCTCAATATCCATTTCATCGGTTTTCTCAAACTCAAAAACGGCTTTGCGGCTGAACATATACTCAAGTGATCCTGTTGGCACAAAAGCACCATATGCTTTGCTAAAGTAGGATTTTACATTTGCAACTGTACGGGTTGTGTTGTCGGTAGCACATTCCACAAAAGTAAGTATTCCGTGAGGTCCTTTGCCTTCGTAGTTTACCTCTATAATAGTGTCTGCATCTTTTCCACTTGCCCTTTTTATTGCCGCGTCAATATTGTCTTTAGGCATGTTCTGACCCTTAGCAGTTTGTATTGCCTGACGTAACTTAGGGTTCATGGCGGGATCGGGACCACTTTCTTTTGCTGCAAGTGTTATTGCTTTTCCTAGTCTGGGAAAAATTCTTGACATCTGTCCCCAACGTTTCATTTTTGCTGCTTTTCTGTACTCAAATGCTCTACCCATTATTATAATCTTTAAATTGAATATGCAAAAGTATCAATTGTAGGCTTTGATTGCAAAAGGAAGGGAAAAAAGATTATCGGATTATCGGATTATCGGTTTATTGGTTTATCAGGTTGTCGGGTTAACAATGATAACAATGATAACGATGACAACAATGATAACCTGACAACCTAACTACTTTTCAAGTCATCAGAAAATCTTCTGATCTTAATATTGAGGTAAGCAAAAGCAATTGTCATTATTGGACTAATAATATTAAAGAATGCATAAGGAGCATACATTAAAGTAGGAACCCCTAAAACCGAACTTTGGACAGCCCCACCGGTATTCCATGGAATCAAAACAGATGTTACTGTACCTCCATCTTCTAGTGTACGGCTCAATACCTCTGGTTTAAGTCCTTTTTTCTTATAAATATCGGCATACATCCTGCCTGGAACTACAATTGAAATATATTGCTCCGAGGCAGTTAGGTTCATAAAAATTGAAGAAACAACTGTTGAAGCAACCAAGGAACCGGTTGACTTTGCAAAACTAATAATGGAGTTAGCAATGCGTACTAACATTCCTGCTGATTCCATTATTCCGCTAAAAGCCATGGCTGTTAAAACAAGCCAGATTGTGTCTAACATTCCTGCCATGCCCGAAGTTGATAGAAGTTCAGTAACAACTGGGTTGTTTGACGATATTTGCAAACTTCCAAACATGCTTCTCGATATTATGGTATAGGCTGCTTCAAGAAAACTATGTTCTTCCTTAGCAAGTTCACTAATAAGTTGAGGTTGAAATATCACAGCTGCAATTGCACCCAGAATTGTTCCAATAAACAATGCAGGTATCGGGGGAGTTTTTATAATTATAATAATTATTAGAATTATAGGTACAATTAAAACAATAGGGCTAATGTAAAAGATTTCATTTATCGCTTCAAGCATCTGTGTTGTTCCTAAACCAGATGTTGCGGGTGTGTTCGTAAACCCTAAAACAAGGAATATTATTAGAGCAATAACAAAAGAAGGGGCTGTTGTATATACCATATATTTTATATGGGTAATAATGTCGGTTCCTGCCATAGCAGAGGCGAGGTTAGTGGTATCTGAAAGAGGCGACATTTTATCGCCAAAATATGCACCTGAAATAATTGCTCCGGCAACCATGGCCTGGTTAAACCCTAATGCTGTTCCAATACCTAATAATGCAACACCAATAGTTGCAATTGTAGACCATGAACTTCCTGTTGATGTTGATACTATTGCACTTATTAAGATAGCACTCAATAAGAAAATTTTTGGATTTATTAGTTCTAAGCCATAATATACCAGAGTTGGAACAATCCCACTTATCATCCATGTGCCTGCTAACGAGCCAATTAAAAGAAGAATTAAAATTGAAGGCATGGCATCACTTATACTTAAGACTATTCGTCTCCGTATTTCAGTCCATTTATGACCATATAAAAGTGCAATAATAACTGCAACTGAGTCGGCAATTATTAAAGCAATCTGGTTTGGGCCAGATGTTGCATCTTCACCAAAAAGGTTAATATTTAACGCCAGCATGGCTATTAAAACTACAATTGGAGTAAGCGATAAAATAAGTCCAGGGGTTTTTCCCTTCATTTGAGTATAATATTTTGCGGCAAGATAGGAAAAAAAAGAGGTAAGCTAAAAGATAAAAGATGAGGGTTGTCGGGTTGTCAGTTTCTCTACTGATAAAAACGATAAGCGGATAACAATGACTATCCTAACTAATTAATTAAAGTCTTTTGACCATAGTTTTTATTCTTGCTTTTTTCATACATTAGCCAAATTAATTAGTAAAAAGAACAGAAACTAGCCCAAACTGTGTTTGGTGTTCAAAGTTACTTTTTCCTTTGTGATTTAAAATAATTACTTGGAAATGCTTAAATAGTAGAAATGTAAGAGAGGATGAGTAAACAAAGCATAGTCTTCATTTTTATTTTGTTAGTAAGCAACAATCTTATTGGACAACATTCAAAACCTGATACCCTTATTGCTTTTTCGTATAATGGGCAAATTAAGGTTGATGGTAAATTAAACGAACCCTGTTGGTCAAATGCAATTGCAATCGAAAATTTCACACAAAGAGAGCAAAATGAAGGTGAGCCTGCCACCGAAAAAACAAAAATTGCAGTAGTTTATAGTACAAACGAAATCTATTTTGGTATTTGGTGTTTTGACAGTGATCCAGATAGAATTTCAGCTCAGCAGATGGCACGTGATTTTAGTTGGAGTAGTGATGACAATATTGAAATAATGGTGAGTACATTTAACGATAACCGAAACGGATATTTATTTGTTACAAATCCCAATGGGGCACTTGCTGATGTTTGGGTAGGTGATGAAGGAAAGGACTGGAACAAAGACTGGAATGGTGTATGGGATGTGGCTGTGGAGAGAAATAATCAGGGTTGGTTTGCGGAAATGGTTATCCCTTTTAGCACTTTAAAATTTAAAAAGGATAGTTCACAGATTTGGGGTATTAATTTTGAAAGAAACATTCGAAGAAAAAAAGAGCAGTTAATGTGGCAGGGATGGTCGAGGTTGTACGATGTGGAGAAAATATCGCAGGGAGGGAAACTTGCAGGTTTTAACGATATCAAACAAGGAAAGAAGATAGAATTGTTACCATATGCTTTGGGTGGATTTGAATTCTTAGAAGGAAAAACTACAAATACAGGTAAAGTAGGTGGAGAAATAAATTTTGATATTACGCCTACTTTAAAATTGAATTTTACAATAAATACTGATTTTGCACAGGTTGAGTCAGACCGACAGCAAATTAATCTTACGCGTTTTTCGTTATACTACCCCGAAAAAAGACAATTCTTTCTGGAGGGAAATAACTACTACGACATGAATGTAGGAAGTGTTAGGTTATTTTATAGTCGTAGAATAGGTATTGATGAAAATACTGAGGTGCCAATAATTGGAGGTGTGCGTTTTTTCGGGAAACTTAATAAAACCAACATAGGTGTTATGTCGATACAGACGTATGCGAAGGATAGTATCCCTACCACAAATTACTCTGTAATTAAAGTAAAGCAAGATATTTTTAAGCAATCGAGTATTGGAATTATTGCTACACAAAAATACTCCAATGAGCACTACAACAGAGTTTATGGAGCAGATTTTACTTACTCTACTTCAGAAATATTTGGAGAGAAAAACTTACTTGTTGGAGGATCAATTGCAGTCTCGGAAACAAAGGCGTTTGGCGAAACTGAGAATTTGAATAAGGATAATCTTTCATATAATGTATTCTTAAGTTACCCCAACGATGTAGTAGAGTATGATTTAGGTTTCACTACAGTTGAATCGGGTTTTAACCCAGAAATGGGATTTGCCAGACGTAAGAACTACCAGATGTTTTATACCGAACTTCAATTTAATCCCAGATTTAAAAAGTTGCCGTTTTTTAGAAACCTGATTTTTAAACCAATCGATATTAATTACTACATTAATGAAAAAACTAAAGAAACCGAATCAGTTTTTTACGAATGGCGTCCTTTTGGTTTTGTTTTAAAAAGTGGTGAGTTTTTCGAATTTAACATTCAACATATATTTGATAAACCCAACGAGGAGTTTGAGTTAATAGATAGTATATACATTCCGGCAGGTAGTTATTGGGACAATCGATACGAGATACAGTTTAGCACCTTTAGGGGAAGAAAAATATCAGCACAAACATCAATAAATGTGGGGGAGTTTTATACCGGACATCGTCAGGATTTTGAGTTTAATACTTATTTTAATATTAACAAACACCTAAATATAAGTCTCGATTGGGAAAGGAATTATTTACAACTTCCGCAAGAGTCTTTCACAACTGATGAGTTCGGAGGGCGTATCGATTATGCATTTAATCCAAAATTGCAAACAAGTGTTTTTGCCCAGTGGAATAATGAAAGTGAGAATATTCTTGTAAATTATAGAATAAACTGGATTCCGAAAATTGGTAGTTACTTTTATTTTGTGGTCAATCAGGAATTTGATACCAATAATGGCATCAAAATATTACGAACAACAATTCTGGGTAAATTAATCTGGCGCTTTGCGTTATAAAAATATTATTGACTGAATAGTAATTGTCTAAGTCAAAACATCTAAACCAAGGATTACCTTAGCCAAATCATCGGCTGCTGAATTTTGAAACCTATACCAAAGTTCGGGCTCAATTAGTTCGAGTTCACCAATTGCCAGTTGGTTGTTGTTATCGTAAAAAACATCAACTCTAGCATAAATAGTTTTCTTTCCACAGTTTTTCACGGTTTTCACAGCAAAATCTATTTCTTCTTCTGTTGGATTGTAAATTTCAACAGTTCCCCCAAAATCATCCTGCACACGGAAATCACCTTTTTTTGTTTTTTTCAGTATCGCATGAGTAAACTTATCTCCCATAATCATAAAAGCAACTTCACCTTTGTCAACAATATTTTTCTGAAACTCCTGGAGCATCATGCTCTCGTTCTCAAGTAATTGTGCAAAAATATTTTGGTATTTTTGAATATTGGTTTGGTCAATTCGGTAGGTATGGCGACCAGCCCCCGAAACAGCAGGCTTAAGTACTGCTTCTTTCCAATTTGTGTTTTCAAAAATTTCCTTCAGAGAAGATTCATCACCTGTTTCAATAAAAATAGTGGGCGGAATATTTATGCCTACTTTTTCAAGATCAAGCAAATAGTGTTTATCGAGGTTCCATTTAATTGTTTCGTAAGGATTGATAAATACTGTTTTGTCTTTGGTTTCTTCAAGCCATTTTGAAAACTCAGGAAATCTATCAAAATAATCCCATGTGGTACTAAACAATGCGGCCTTAGTCGTCGACCAGTCGAAATTTGGGTTTGACCATGAAGTGCGCAAAACGTTCAACCCAAGTTTTTCCAACGACTTTTGAATGATGGAGTCCTCAAGTAAGATATTTGTTTCGTTTGAATCCTTAGGTTCAATGTTGTCGTAACGATCCTCGGTGAGGATTACAATGTCGTATTTTTTCATCTTGTTTGAGGTTGAGGTAAAGATTGAGGTTGAGTTGGTTTTGCTTACGAAAGTTCAAATTAAATCAATAAACCTGTTCTTTAGGGTAGGGGCTAAGAAAGGGGAATAAGTAGTAAATTTCTTTATGCCTTATTCCCTTATACCATATTTCCCTATTTCGATTTCTCTCTCTCCCTTTTGGGGAGATGCCCGCAGGGCAGAGGGGTTATTTCCCCCTATTTTCTTATATCTTATTTCCAATCCAATTAATCTTCAACAATAATTTCATGAATAATTTCTGATTTTGCCCTAAGCATTTCAG
>JAOZNY010000337.1 GCA_029933565.1 Bacteroidales bacterium | reverse complement strand
ATTGCTTCTAACAGTTACCATAGTAGCCCAATAGCCACAGCGGCCTAGTAATAGTACCTAAAAACTGTATCTGAAAGAAAAAATAAAGTTTCTGCCTGGGGCTGCAATACCTGAGGCATACGACATAAATCTTTTGTCGAGGATGTTTTCAACAGCAAAGTTTGTCATAAATTTATCGTTAAAGGAATAAGCCATTCTGTAGTTTAATGTCCACCAGGAAGGAGAGTAGGGATTGCCAACAGAGTCAGTGGCGTAAAGATGAGGCTTGTCTCTTTCTGAAGGAGCGAGGTCTTCGTAATTTACCTTAGCATTATAACTTGCACTTAATTCAACTTTAAGCCTGTTTTTTTCAAATACAAGGGCAGAGTTTCCATAAAGTGGAGGAGCATGCCTAAGGGCATAACCTTCGTCGTCGAGACCTTTTATGTAAGTTAAAGCAGTTTTAAAACCCAAATGTTTTACTATTTGAATATTTGCTAAAAAACTTGCTCCATATATATTTGCATAACCGGCATTAACAACTGCCTGTACTTTGCTCATTTCGCCATCGTACATTATTGAGTCCTGCCCGTTTAATGTAAAATCGCGCCTAACCATTGCATTGTCCAGATAAGAATAAAATGCTGTAATTTGAATTGAAGCCTTGTTTTGAAATTTTTTAAGGACTCCAATTTCTCCATTATATAAATATTCGGGTTGTAAGTCTTCGTTTGGTACAACAACATTGCCTGGCTCTGAGTCAAAAACTTTAGCCACATCGTCCAGATTTGGTGCTCTGAAACCAGAAGAAATATTTAATGTAAGTTGCCAACTGCCTGGTCTGTATACAAATCCTGCACTACCTGTGATTGCACTGTTTCCTAATTTTATTTCTTTATAGGGAAGATGATAAAACGAAGTGTCGTCAAATTTAGAGTTTAAACTTACATAAGAGTAGCGAGTACCAGCCTGAAATGTTGCCGGTAAACGTTTGAAATTCTTTTTATAACTAATATAAGCACCCGATTGAAAGTATTTGCTTCCACCATCAGGATATCTGCTAGCCGTAGCAATTTCTTTATTCGTAATAATATTTTGTTTAATTCCGGTAGATTGAACGCCATTATAAACTAACTCAAGACCATAAAACAATGAATTGGTAAGGTTTATTTTTTTATCAAAATCGGCATTGAGCGAAAAAATGTTCACGGCTTCATTTCTTTTTCTAAGCCATTCATTTTTATATTCTCTATCGTTCCTGCCTTCTTTTACATTCTGATAAGCCAAAGTTAATATTGCATTATCGTAGGCCTTTGTCTTTTGATGGAAGTCAAGTTCCAAACTATTCATTACCCATTGCTGTGGTGAGTAATCCCACTCAGCATACCTTAGTTGATCATTTTTGTATTGAATAAGTCTGTCGTAGCGAGGAACATCGGTTGTGCTTGTTAAATAGATACTATAAGTCCACGAAACGGATTCGCTGAATTTATTGCTTAATTTAGTTATGAAACTTAGTTGATTGTAGGCTGAAAATTTTTGTTCGTTGGGATTATCATTTTTAAAAATAGAGTCGTTACCATTTACAGTGCCAATGTACTCCGGCCTTTTTAAATAATCATTTCCTCCAGTGTTTCCCATTTTAAGATCATCGAAGGCACTGTAAGTAATCATTGCAAGGAATGCCCATTTTTCATTACTTGTATTTATGTCGGCATGTATAGTTCTTTCAAAATTAGCTGTTGAAAGTCTTGCAAGCCCATGTCCGCTGGTTATCCATTTTTTGCCTTCAGTTGAAAACTCAGGGGTCATCATGTGAATGTCAATAACTCCGCCTAAAGCATCGCTACCATAAATATTTGTGCCCGGACCAAAGATTACTTCAGCCGACTCAACACTGTTTACATCAGCCTGAAGTACGTTATGCAGATTCCCACTTCTGTAAATAGCATTGTTCATTCTAACACCATCAACAAGAAACAATATTTTATTCGCAGCAAAACCTCTTAACATTGGGCTACCGCCTCCCATTTGGCTTCTTTGAACAAATACTTCGCCACCTGATTCAAGCATAGTTGCCGATGTTTCGGGATTAGAGAAAATTATGTCCTTACGTTTAATGATTTCAATTTTATTTGGAATTTCAGAAGTGTTTTCTTCCCATTTGCTTGCCGATACAACCAGTTCTCTTAGTTTAACAAAGTTCTCAACCAACCCAACCCTATACTTTTGCTTTGTAATTTTTTGTTTACTAATATCCAGTGTATAGTAACTAGTGTGCTGAAAATGGATAATATCAGTATCTTTAAAATCACTAAGATCTACCATCCCTAGTTGATCGGTTAATGCCGTGGTTTTTTTATTGCTACAATAAATAAATACATCGCTGATAGGTTCTCCTGTTTGCTGGTTGTAAACAAGAATAGTTTGCGAAAAGGCATCACTGAAAACCAGTATTGATAAAATACCAAATGCAAGTATTTTAATAAACCTAAAAAGCATAATTAATTTAATTATTAACGTTTAGGTGGCTTTTGTCCTCTTTGTTTAGC
>JAOZNY010000110.1 GCA_029933565.1 Bacteroidales bacterium | reverse complement strand
CTGTGATGGTATAAGTGATAACGCCCGGTGCAGTGATTACCGTTGGATTGGCAACTTTCGTAATTGTCAAACTTGGATTAATTACATTAATTGTAATTGTTGCTATATCGCATCTCCCTGAAGGTGAGGTATTCATACAAATTTGATATTCTATATGATATACGCCTACCGGGGTTCCTGGAACTACTGTTACTTCTCCTGTGGTAGTATTTAATACAACACCTGGATTAGATGCCGGATTGATTTCTGTAATTGTTACTTCCGTAGGAACTACCGGGAGACCATTAAAAATGTCATTGACTAATATATCTGGAATTGCAGAACCGCCAGAAGAAGTTAAGCCAGTACTAGAAAAAACAGTTCCAATATCATCAACTGCTAATGGCAATTCGTTTGTTGTGGTTTCTGGATTAGTAAATGTCCCTCCTGCTATTCCAAATTGTGCTGAAAAATATCGTTCAGAATTCTGTCCAGATATTCCCATTAAAAAAGTAATACTATTATTAGGGTTCTCATAATTAGAAATAAAAGCTGCCGTGTTATCAAAGGTAACACCACTCAGACTAGAACTAATACCCATAAATTTGGTTCTTCCAGTTGTCGAATTAGTTGAAATAGTTAATCCGGTAGTTGCATCTACAGTATATGATGAAAATCCACTAATCTCATAATATTCTCTTACAGATGCAGAAGCCCCATCAATATCTACACCTGTCAAATAATAATTATATAAGAACACAGGGTAATCTGTATTAACTTGAAAGAATTCCAATTTATAGAGTATATAACCGCCTCCGGAGCCTGCTCCAAGTCTAGGTTGAAATCTGAAAGCATCACCTGTGATAGCATCATCATCAAATGTATTTATACTTGCATTATTTTTTTCGACAATGGTAAGTCGACCATATACATCTATGCCATTATGAGATATGAGATTGCTATACTCATGTATAGATCCTACGTCCTTTCCTCCGTTATTACCTGGATCATAAGTTACTAGACGGTCTGTTTCCAAAAAAGACATGTTTGCACCTTGCAGATCAAGAACAAATGATTGTGCTGAAACACTAACAGATAATGCTAAAAAAATGAAAATAAACCCAAGAGATTTAAAGTAGTTTATTGTAATTGCACGAAATCCTTTAAAGGTAGTTGTTTCCATATTATTACTTGAAATAAAAACTGAGATTTGGAGTAATGGATTCTTCATAACGTTATATGTTTTTGTAATGATTTTTTAATTTCTATTAAAAATACAATGCAAAATGGTTTTAAGGCTGCTATCTTTTTATCTTTATTTAACTTTCTCATAATCATAAAACTCAGTTTCCTCGGTTATCTCAATCATCTGCCCCAGCAACTTCACATCCATAATAATGGTTTCATCTTTTATTAACACAGCTTTACCATCGTCGGCAAGCATTAACTCAATTGTCATATCAAGTTTAACCACATTTATACCTTTTATTTTTAAAGGTGTTGTATTGTAAAATTTTACTTTGTATAGGCGCTTTGCTTCTTTATCCACATAAATCTCCGCATTGCATTGCCCTAGGAATTTATATTTATGAGGTAGGTCTGCTTCATTGTATTTTAATCCAATAACAAACATATGATCATCTTCATTTACAATCTTCATGCTGTTTTCGTCTGGCTCTGCTTTTAGATTATCTTGTTTTGCATTATGTGCTTTGTTGAATTTTTTAATGTCCTTTTTTGAAGGACTTTCTCCATTTACAGTGTTTAACGTCCATCTGCTACCCTGAGCATTAAGTGGATTAAAAGATGCAGTTTCAACAGTTGTTTTTTCACTTGTGGTTTCTGTCATTGTGGCCTTGCAAGAATAGTCGGTACTATTTTCCGATAGGTTATTGAATGCCATGTCGGTTTCAATGCCTAATTCAGTAAGGCGTTTTTCAATTTCTGCCTTTTGTGCAATGGCTTGTTTTGTTGTTCCTACAACAACAAACATCATAATTGGAATTATTACTGTTAAAAATACTTTTTTCATAATGCTATTTTTATTTGGTATTATTCTAAATTGCAAATCTATTTTAAATGGGAAAGAAACAGCAAAAATTAGGGGGGACAGATAGGGTGACAATTTTTACAGTGATTTTATATATATTTGTAAATTAATGACAAACATAATTTCTGCTCAAAATAATGAATAAGTTTATTATCACTTTTTTAATTTTACTAATCCTACCCTATAAAATTAATGCTTACAATAAAATTGAAATATTAAAAGACAGTCTGTCATTTTTTAGCGAAGAAAAAAAAGCAAACGCATTAATAACAATTGCAAATTATTATTTTCCTAACAACAATGACAGTGCTTTGCTTTTCACAGAAAGAGCTTTAAAGGAATACCAAAAAATAAAAAGCGGAAAGGGAATTGCTAGTTGCTATGGCCTTATGGGTGCAATTTATAGTGATTATGGAATGTACGACACAGCAATATCACTTACTTATAAAATGATTGACTGGGGAGAGAAAAACAATGATATCCGTGCATATATTGCATACCTTGAAGTAGCAAATACTTATAAGGATATGGGAGAACTTCACAAAGCAAAAGAGTTTTATAATAAAGCTATTGAAGGTTCATACTTACCAGCCAAAAGAGCTGCTTTTGCAAATTTGGGACTTATCTATTTAATGAGTAAGAGTTATGACAGTGCCACATACTATTTTACAGGAGGACTGAAGGAGTACTATAACTCGGATACGAGTTTGCCAATTAATAAATACAATATTGCAAGCATTAATGCGAGCCTTGCCTCGGTAAACTTTGGAAAAGGAAATTATGACAAAGGAATAGAACTGCTAAATGAGAGCCTTAAAACCTATAAAGAAGTAGATAATACAGTAGCCATTGCAAAAGTGTATCTTAAATTAGGTGAAGGCTATGAATATTTAAATGAAGATAATATTTCTTTAGAGTATTTTCTTAAAGCCAAACTAATTACGAATTCCATGAAGGCTCCAGAAGTTCATGAAGAGATTTACTTTAAATTATTTGAGTTTTATCAAAATCATGGAGATTTTGATAAAGCCCTTCAATATTATATTAAATATAATGATTTTCGAGACAGTTTAGTAACTCAATCATACAAAAAGACAATTATTGAAACAGAAACTAAATATAATGTTCAGAATAAAATAAATAAAATTGAATTGCTTGAAAAGGAGAAACGGGCTGTTTACAGTTTGGCAATAATAATTTTACTTGGCATTTTGCTCATTAGTACAATAATAATTTTAGCATTAAACAACAGGCGATTAAAACATAAAAATGCAAAAGTCCTAGCAGATACCAAATCGCATTTTGCAATAAAAAGGGCAAATTTTTCAGAACAGAAACTAGACGATATTACTCAGAGGCTTCATAGTAAAAGTGACATTATTGAACAACTTGAAAAAGAAATTCGCTCTTTTGAAAATCAACAGGACCAAGATATGGTTAAACAAAAGGTTCAGTTATTAAAAGAAACTAGAATATTGACTGATAATGATTGGGAGGAGTACAATAAAATATTCCTAGACTTGCACCCTGAGTTCTGTAAAAGTATTGAAAATATTAGCAATTTATCGACGGGAGACAGGCGGCAGTTAATATTTATAAAACTTGGATTAAACCAAAAAGAAACTGCCCACTTAATGGGGATATCCCCAGAAGGTGCAAAAAAAGCCAAACAGAGGCTATCTAAAAAAATTGGCCTGTCTGATACAAGCAAACTAGAGGAATATGTTGAAAAACTTGCAGGATATTAAACCAGAAGATAATTCTTGAGAATATTGTTCTCAAGTCGAGGCAATCCTGCACTATTGATTTTGTTAAAAACAAGAGCACTTTTTGTTGCAGCCACCAATAATAATAGTTTGTTTTAGACATTACTATTGTGCTTGACCATTTCTTACCTTTACCCCTATTTACAACCTACTCAGGCCTATTCGGGATTTGTCACCCTATTTGTCACCCGCCCTTTAATCTTTTAGTAGAATAATAATTTAGTTTTGTTCTAAATTATAAACGCATGGCAACTACGCCAAGAATTATCTATTAATTAAATTAACAGTAAATGAAAAAAATTATTTTAAGCGTAATTATTATTACAGCATTTAGTCTTTCTTCGTATTCTCAACTTACTATTAAGCCAGCATTTGGAATAAATGTTTCACGCTTAAGTACCGATGAAGGTAATTGGTCGAATGAGGCCAGAGCAGGTTATCAATTTGGCGGAACAGTTTTGTTTGGAAACAAATTATATGTTGAGCCCGGAATTTTTTGGACAACTATGTCCTCTAATATGGTACATAAGGATAACACTGATTACAATTTTGACCATAAAATAGGTATGATTCGTGTTCCTGTTTTTGTTGGCTACCATCTTGTAGGAAATGCATCAGAATCATTATTCAATCTTAGAGTATTTGGTGGACCCTCAGCCTCATTTGTTACAAGTGTTGAAGAATCAGTTGGTCTTACAAAAGACGACTTTAGTAGTGTGCTTTGGGGTGTTGATGCTGGTATTGGAATAAATGTTTGGTGGCTTTTCCTTGATATTGGCTACGAATGGGGTCTTAACGATGTTTATAGCCATAATGATCTGGGGTCGGCTAAGTCTTCTGCATTATGGACAAATTTAGGAATTAGAATTCGTTTATAACATTATAATTTTTTTTATAATGGTTTTGGTTAGAAGGGGTAATAATTATTACCTCTTCTTTTTTTTGCTTGCATTAATCTTGCCTAGTTATTTTAATATTTTTACAGATTCTAAATAACATAAATGTAAAATTATAAGAATGAATTTTAACTATCTATTTATCATAGCATTGCTGTTCTTTTTTGCTTCTTGTGAAAACACAGAAAATACTCAAGGAGATGCAAAGAATAAGCATTTGGTACAAACACCCGACACAACCGTGCATTACGCAAAGGAAAAACATTTGGCTAATATCCTCCAACTTACAAAGGGTGGTGACAATGCTGAGGCTTATTTCAGTTTCGACAACAGCATGATTGTTTTCCAGGCAAAGAACCCTGACTGGAATGCACCTTGCGACCAGATTTATTATTTTCCATTCTCCGATGGAGATATGAATAATAAAATACCAAAACTTTTAAGTGAAGGATTAGGTAGAACCACCTGCTCATATTTTATGCCGGGTGATACTTCAGTACTTTACGCCTCAACTCGCTCTGGTAGCGATAAATGCCCTCCTGATCCTGAAAAACGTGAAGATGGAAAATATGTTTGGCCAATTTATGCTGATTTTGATATTTATACTGCGAATTTAAAAGGAGAAATTATAGACACACTTGTCGCTGGTCCTGGCTACGATGCCGAAGCAACTATTTCTGCCCAGGGCGACAAAATTGTTTTTACTTCGGATAGAAGCGGAGACCTTGAACTCTACACCTGCGATATTGATGGAAGCAACCAGCAACAAATAACTTTTGAACTTGGCTACGATGGAGGTGCTTTCTTTTCGCCTGATGGGACTAAACTAATATTCAGATCGTCGAGGCCAAAAACCGAAGCAGACATTAAAGAATATAAAGACTTATTAAAAGAAGGTTTGGTAATGCCAACAAATATGGAACTTTATACATGCAATATTGATGGCAGCGAACTAACACAAATTACAAAACTTGGAAAAGCCAATTGGGCTCCATTTTTTCACCCTTCAGGTAAAAAAGTGATATTTGCCTCAAACTACAAAGGTACAAGGGGTTATGAGTTTAATCTGTTTATGATTAATACTGACGGAACCGGTTTGGAACAAATTACCTACGACCATATTTTTGATGCTTTCCCAATGTTTTCCTACGATGGAAAGAAACTTATTTTTTCCTCAAACAGGAATAATGGCGGAACACATAATACCAATTTATTTATTGCCGATTGGGTGGAGTAGTTATTGGTCAGTGGTCAGTGGTCATTGGTTAATTAGTCATTAGTCATTGGCTAGGACATTTAAAAATACTTTTAACCAACATAAAATAAAATGGAACTAGAAGAATTAAAAGTTTATGAATTAGCAATGGATTTGGGAGAAGAAGTTTGGAATATTGCAGACAAGTTTAATTACTATCAAAAAGATACAGTCGGAAAACAGATGGTTAGGGCTGCCGATTCAGTTGCTGCTAACTTAAGTGAGGGATTTGGTAGGTATCACTTTAAGGAAACAATAAATTTTAGTTATTATTCAAGAGGCTCCCTTTACGAAACTAAAACATGGTTAAGAAAATCAAATACCCGTAAACTTATCAGTAATGATGAGTACAATAAACTTTTGTCCACAATTAACGTTATTGGAAAGATGCTAAATAATTACATTAAATCAATAGGTAAAAAATAATGACCAATGACCAATGACCAATTAACCAATGACTAATAACCAATTATCTAATTAACTAATTATCCAATGACCAATATTCCCCGACAGAAAGTATTTGAAGCACTTAAGGACTTAAAAATAGACTACGAAGTATTCGAACACCCACCCCTCGACACAATTGAAATTGCCCTTGAATACTGGAAAGACATTGATGCTATGCACTGTAAAAATCTGTTTTTCAGAAATCATAAAGGCAATAAACATTTTTTGGTGATTATTAAAGACACTACTCCTTTTAGCATTAAAAGTCTGGAACAAAAACTAAAGCAAGGTAAAATAAGTTTTGGTTCTGAGAAAAGACTAATGAAGTTTCTTGGGGTTAAACCTGGTTCTGTTTCTCCTTTCGGACTTCTAAATGATGAAGACCACCATGTTCATGTTTTCATGGATGAGCAACTAACGACAGCCGAAAAAATAAGTTTTCACCCCAACGACAATACAGCCTCACTAGTATTAAATTTTTCTGACTTTATAAAATACATTAATAATTTGGGTAATTCGTATGAATTTATTAACCCAAATCCTGATAAAGAGTAGTTTTGCATATCTTTACTTTAACAAATTCAAAATAGATGATGCCTATTGAAATAAATGTAAACTCAGAAATTGGAAAACTAAATGGGGTTATAGTTCACCTTCCCGGTCAGGAGGTTGAAAATATGACACCTGAGAATGCTGAAAGGGCTTTATATAGCGACATCCTAAACCTTTCGGTTGCCATACCTGAATACAATAATTTTGTTGGCGTATTAAAAAAATACACCAATGTTTTTGAAGTTAAAGAACTATTAACAGATATTATAAAAGACGAATCAATTAAGCATGACTTGATAAGTAAGATTTGTGTTAGCGAAAAACACGAATATCGGAATATCTGCGATTTTATCGAGTCGATGGATAGCGAAAAACTTGCGGCACAATTAATTGAAGGCATTGAAATGAAAAGGGATAATCTAACCCGTTTCCTCGATAACGAAAGATATTGTTTGCATCCACTTCCAAATTTCTTTTTTACCCGCGATGCAAGTTTCAGCATGGGTAATAAGGTTATGATTAGTAAAATGGCCAAGGGAGTTAGGGACAGAGAAACACTAATAATGGAGGCTATTTTTAAAAATCACCCACAATTTAAGGCTGAAACTGTAAATCCTGCATCATTATTTGACAAAACAGGCAAAGCAACTATTGAAGGAGGGGATGTTATAATTGCTCGTGAAGATGTAGTTTTAATTGGTAAAGGTGACCGGACTTCATCGCAGGGAATTGATGCAGTAATTGAACACCTTAAGACTAAACCGGGTGTGCAACACCTAATAGTTCAGGAACTACCCTCACAGCCTGAATCATTTATCCATCTCGACATGGTTTTTACTTTTATCGACAAGGATAAATGTATGATTTTTGAACCACTAATTATTAATGCTACCCGATATCTTACAATACATATCACCGTTGAGGGTGATAAAGTTTCTTCCATAAAAGAGGAAAAAAACATGGTGGCGGCACTAAGGTCGCTGGGTATGGATTTGGAACCTATTTTGTGTGGCGGAACAGATGACATTAGTATAATGGAACGCGAACAATGGCAAAGTGGTGCAAACTTTTTTGCTCTGGAACCAGGCAAAGTTATTGGATATGCCCGTAACACCAACACCCTCGAACAAATGAGCAAACATGGTTTTGACATAATTAGCGCAAAAGATATTGTTAGGGGCAAAATTGACCTCAATGATTATAAAAAAGCAGTGGTTACTATCCTTGGCAACGAACTTTCGCGAGGTGGTGGTGGTGCCAGATGTATGACAATGCCAATTAACAGAGATCGAGTAAACTGGTAGCAGACAATCAAAGTGCAGAATAATCTAAAGCAATATTACAACCAAAATCCACTTAGCCTCATTCTTTTGTCGGGGCTTCTGATTCGTCTTTTGGCAGTTGTTTTCTCCAAAGGTTTTGGTTGGATAGATGATCAATTCCTAATTATAGAAATAGCACAGTCGTGGGTTGATGGCACCGATTACTACAAATGGTTACCTGATACTATAGGAAATAATGGCCCTGTAAAGTTTAGTTTTTTCTATACCGGAATAATCTACTATTTACTGTCGTTTCTTGAATTAATTGGCATTGATGGTCCACAATCCAAAATGTATTTTATAAGACTAATTCATGCCTTATGGTCATTACTTACAATTTATTTTGGATATAAAATAACACTTTCAATCTCAAACAAAAAATCAGCAAATAGCGTTGGTTGGCTGTTGGCTTTGCTTTGGCTTTTCCCGTTCTTAAGCGTACGCACACTTATTGAGTTTGTTAGTGTTCCTCTTGTTTTGTGGGCTTTGTATTTAGTTACTGACAAAATTAAAAGCAAGAAACTTGTTTTTTGGTTTTTGGCAGGAATACTGCTTGGACTAGCCTTTAACATCCGATTACAAACTGCATTATTAACCGGAGGTATGGGTTTGGTTTTCCTTTTTGAAAAGAAGTTTTTAAAAGCCTTTATTTTTAGTTTGGGTTTTCTGTTAAGTTTTGCAGTTTTTCAAGGACTTATAGATTATTATTTTTGGGGATATCCTTTTGCTCAGTTAACTGAATATGTAAACTATAATATGAATAGTGCAGGAGCCTATACAGTTGGTCCCTGGTATGTTTATTTGTTTTTTCTGCTTGGTGTTTTAATACCGCCATTAAGTATTTTTCTGTTTACAGGATTTATTTTCAACTGGAAGAAACTTGCAATAATTTTTGTTCCAGTAATTATTTTCCTTTTGTTCCACTCCTTCTACCCCAACAAACAGGAACGCTTTGTAATTACAATTTTACCACTAATAATAATTTCTGGAGTTATTGGATGGAATTTGATTTTAGAAAAACTGAATTCGGTAAGATGGAATAAAATAAGCCAATATTCAATCGTATTTTTTTGGATAATAAATTTCATTTTATTGATTCCTGTATCGGTGATTTATTCGAAGAAAGCCAGAGTTGAAAGTATGGAATATCTTTCCGCTTACAAGCAGGTGAAATATTTTGCAATTGAAGATGTAAACAGAACAGTACTTCGGTTTCCTCCGATGTATTATTTAGACAACTGGCTTGAGTACGATGCAATAATGCAAGACGTAAATATTAAAGAATTGGCAAAGCAGAAACAATGGGAGATAAGTGAAAATCAACCGGCCTTTGTATTGTTTTTTCAGCCCATAAATATTGACAAGAGAGTTGAAGACCTTAAAAAATATTTACCCAACTTAGTTTATGAAACTACCATTGAGCCCGGAAATGCTGATAGAGTTTTGCATTGGTTGAATCCCATAAATGCCAATGAAAATATTTATATTTACCGTAATTCGGCTGTTATTCAAAAACCGTAGTTTGAAACCTTGACAATGCTCAGTAAATGTTGTC
>JAOZNY010000336.1 GCA_029933565.1 Bacteroidales bacterium | reverse complement strand
GGCGATACTGTTACATGGCAACCACCTAAAGTACTTATTGGTTCCCACTAATTATTAAACTTCAAAACATTTTTTTAAATATAAAACCGGTTCTTTCAGAATAGATTTTATTATCTTGCGTACCATGAACGCTAAAACTATTCCAAATCTTTTTGAGCAGAGTGCTCAGAAGTATGCTAAAAACCCATTGATCTACGAAAAGAAATCGGGAAAATATGCACCTTCTTCCTTTAAGGAAATACAAAATGAAATATATGATTTTGCAAATGGCCTTTTAAAACTTGGTCTGAAAAAAGGCGACAAAGTATTGCTTTTAAGCGAAGGTAGAAGAGAATGGCTGGTAAGCGAACTTGCCCTGCTTTACATTGGGGCAGTGGTAGTTCCTGTTTCAATAAAACTAAACGAGCCCAACGATTTACACTTCAGGCTTGAACATTCAGAGAGTCGTTTTGCAATTGCATCGGCCCGGCAGGCTGAAAAATTAAGAGGTGTTATTGCAGATTTATCAAATTTTGAAGCATTAATAATTCTTGATGAGCAAGACAATAAATTAGACACTGAATTATCTTATTCCGAAATAGTTAATAATGGAAAGGGCGAAAGCCCAAAGAAACTTGAACAACTCAGGGAAGCCGTTCTTCAAGATGATGTTGCCGTAATTAGTTATACCTCTGGCACCACTGCCGACCCAAAAGGAATTATGCTCAGCCACCGTAATTTTACAGCCAATGTTGAACAGGGCGAATCGCTTTTCGAAGTGCCTGAATGGTATACCACCCTACTGATTTTGCCCTGGGACCACTCCTTTGCCCACACCGTTGGCCTTTACACAATTATTTTAAACGGAGCCAGTATTTCGGTTGTCGATCCCGGCAAAACCGGAATGGATACTCTGAGAAACATCCCAATAAATATTAAAGAAACACGTCCAGTATTTTTGTTGAGCGTTCCGGCTTTGGCCAATAATTTCAAGAAAAATATTGAGGCCGGAATCGCACAAAAAGGCGGAATAGTTGAAAAAATGTTTAAGCACGCCATGAAGATTTCCTACTGCTACAACAAAGAAGGATTTAATAAAGGCAAAGGTTTAACATTTTTGCACAAGCCCCTAATTGCACTTTACGACAAAATCCTTTTCTCAAAGATCAGAGATGGTTTTGGTGGAAGGCTCAAATTTTTTGTTGGTGGAGGAGCCTTACTCGACATTGAACTGCAAAGATTCTTTTACGCAATTGGAATACCCATGTATCAAGGCTACGGTCTTACCGAGGCCGCTCCGGTTATTTCATCAAATCACCCAGGAGATCATAAACTAGGGACATCCGGAAAACCGGTAGAAAATCTCGAAGTAAAAATACTCGACGACAAAGGCAATGAAGTTGCACAAGGCAAAAAGGGGGAAATTGCCGTTAAGGGCGAAAACGTGATGCTTGGTTACTGGAAAAACGAAAATGCCACCGACGAAGCACTTCACAATGGTTGGTTGCACACCGGCGATATGGGATATTTTGACGAAGATGGCTATTTAATGGTTTTGGGCAGATTTAAAAGTTTACTAATTGGCAACGATGGTGAAAAATACAGCCCTGAAGGCATTGAAGAAGCAATTATACAACAGTCAAAATTCATTGACCAATGCATGCTTTACAATAATCAAGATGCTTATACAATTGGTTTAATTGTACCCAATCAACAAGCAATTAAAAGTTTCCTTAAAGAAGAAGGAATTGAAAATGCTGAGGAAGCTAAAAAGGCAGCCTTGCAAAAAATAAATAACGAACTCAAGCAATATACAAAAGGAGGCCTTTACGAGTCAATGTTTCCACAACGATGGCTGCCGGCAGCAATAGGCATTTTGCCCGAAGCATTTAGCGAAGAAAACAAAATGATAAACTCCACCATGAAAATGGTAAGAAACGTAGTAGTGAGTAAGTACAAAAGTACAATCCACTTTTTATATACACCCGAAGGAAAAAATATCCTGCATAAAATGAACATTGATAATATTGGACAAATCATCAAGTTTTAACTAGAAAGTATATAAATTGGATAATCAACATATTTAATTTTCTTAAATGTGAAAATTATTTACTTTTGTGATACTGAAACAAATAACATTTTAAAGTAAAAAAGACATGAATAAAATAACAGTAATTGGCGCTGGTAATGTAGGGGCCACAGTAGCAAATGTTGTTGCTCACAAGGATTTGTCAAAAGAGTTGGTAATCCTCGATATTAAAGAAGGAGTAGCAGAAGGAAAAGCACTTGACATTTGGCAAACTTCATCAATTCAGCATTTCAACACAAGAGTAATAGGTGTAACCAATGATTACCTTGCAACCAAAGGTTCGGGAATTATTGTAATTACTTCGGGCTTGCCACGTAAACCAGGTATGTCACGCGACGACTTAATTAAAATAAATGCAGGTATTGTAAAAGATGTTACCGAAAAAGCAATTAAGTATTCTCCTGATGCAATTATTATTGTAGTGAGCAACCCTCTCGACGTAATGACTTATACTGCTTACAAAACAGCAAACAAATG
>JAOZNY010000109.1 GCA_029933565.1 Bacteroidales bacterium | reverse complement strand
CTTTCGAAGCGGCTTTTCAATAAATATTTTTATGTAAGTATTATGCGAGTCTTCTTCTAAAACGGAAGATAACAAACAAACCAATTAAGAATATACCAAAGTAGATTGCCCAGTCGGAAACAGGTATTTCAGGTTGTGGGCCTGGAGTTATACTACCAAAGGTAACATCGTCAAATCCCAAATTATCTGCAGGGCCAATAAACTTAACCGACATGCCAGTCCCAGCAAAAGGAATGCTTGCCACATCCCATTGACAATAATATCCATTTGGATCTCCTGTACAATTAGTTCCATTATTTTGTCCTGGAACACTAACCGAACCAATCAAGTTACCCGTACCATTTAATCCATCATAAACTTCAACAGAAGAATTAGTACCAATATTAGCAGCATAATAAAAAGAAAAGCCATTAGTAAAACCTGTCGCAACATTCATTACAAATGAATTTTCACTAGGAGAAAACATAACTGTTTCTGGTGATGGTTCATTTCCAATGTTTCCTGTACCACCTGCGTCAGAATCTATAATACTGAGTGCGCCTGCAAACTGAACACCATAGTTTGGTCCGGAAAATCCCAGTTGGCTGGTTCCACCATTGTAAAAATCATTAATAGCATCAAGATTCCCAAGCCCTTCAAAATCTAAATAGATAATGCCTCTGTCACCATCATTATTTTGTTGACCCAATGCATCAATTTGTTCTTGTGTAATTGTAGGAACTACATTTGGGTCACTAATGGTTTGCACCTTCTGAGCATTTACAAACATTGCTCCGCAAAAAATTGCAATAAATAAAAAAGTAAGTTTTTTCATAAGTAAAATTTTAAAGTAGTTAGTTAATATTTCAAATGCAATGATATACCATAAACCTAAAAAAACCAAGAACTTGTTGTACGAATGCACGCAGTGGCACAAAGTTTCAAGAAATAATAAGCAGTAAAAAGTCAGAATAATATACTTAACACTTTGTTTATCTGTACTATACAAATATGTATTTTAAAAACCTTAGCATTTAGTACTTGAGCAATAAAAAGATGTACAAATGTGCGCATTCGTACAAAAAATCAATTATTTGTAGCAAATTTTTCTATCTTATTTTGAAAATTTGGATGTTTTTTAGGTGGGAAATAATGTTGCAATAAATAATGTGGTTTTACAAAATACTAATTAATTAAAATTTCACCGTTAAAGTTTGATCAATTATTAAAGTAGCAGCAGGCATTAAAAGAAGTGATCGAATAATGGAATTAGAGTTTACATGTGCAGAATATGTTGTACCTGTTGGAATTGTAACATCATTGTTTTCATTAGGAACAATATTTTTATCCCAATTAGAAGGATTATCCCAATCCTGACTAATTGCTCCTGTCCAGGTAATCATGCTATCAATAACAAATTTTACACCATCGGTACTGTAAATTGTTTCCCAAGAAAGTCCTGTTGGTAAAGTTGGAAGATTTATTACATCAAAACTTCCGGTATATCCTGAAGGAATTGAAAATATATAAAAAGTATCTTGAGAAACACCTGTATATTCTCCCGCAAAGGAGATATTTACTGTTCCTTGTAATAAGTAACTATTTGAAATAGTTAAAGTTAATAAATCATATCCTCCGGGAATACCAGCACCATCAGACCCAACAATTTCCATATTATAGGTAGGAAGAGTAGGTCTGTAACCAAATATTTCCAACAAACCTATATTATCTCCAGGGCTTATAAAACCACTATCATAAAAGTAACTACCACTAATTTGACCATTACCTTTAATAGTACCATTTGTATTATTATACGACAACGAACCCGAGCCTGCATTTAATGACAATCCCGAAATATTATCAAAAAGGATAACTCCATCATTTTCTAAAGTAGCCAGAGAAAGAGAAATAGCATCGGCACCATTATTTTTAATCCTAATATCACCTGTCTCCTGATTTGATAATGTTCCATCAACAACAAAAATACCCACATTAGAATTATTATAAATTTTAATTAACCCACTATTTTCAAGGTCTCCTTCAGTTCGGATGGCACTTGACTCTACATTGTGAATATAAATAATGCCATCTTGGTCATTGGTAATACTTGGTGCATTTATTCCCATAGCTCCATTGGCACCATTGCCGTGTAGTAGTAATAGAATTAAGATTTAAAATTAAAGTAGTAATTAATTAACAATTTATAAATAACGCAATACCAAGTTCTTCCAAACATATTAAGTAGGTTCTTTCATTATTTTCAATTCTGTGGGAATAAAAGCCTTATTCAAATTGTCTAAAGATTGATTTTTTTAACGATAAAAAAGAACAGAAGATTAGTATCACAATTAAAACAAATCATGCCAATTGGATACTATTGAGTATAAAATTTAACATTATTCCATAAAATATATGAAACCATTTTCTATTCTGATTACATTAATCAGTTTATTATTTCTAGGAAGTTGCTCCAACAAATCTATTTACATTAGTAAATGGCAGTCGCCACAATTAAAGGTGGGTGAATTCAACAAACATTGGGATGCCCCTTTGCAATACGATACCAAGGCACAAATGCTTTATGGTATTTCTAATGATAGCCAAAATCTCTATGTATCACTGCAAGTTTCCGATAAAAGCTTACAGCGAAAAATCTTGATTACTGGACTTAGCTTTTGGCTGGATACCACTGGTAAAGGTAAGCAACAGTTGGGCCTAACTTTTCCTGTTCAGAAATCTGCCCAAATGAACAATAGAAAAAACAGGAATCAGAAAATGAACAATCAAAAAAGGAGTAAAACTGAAATACGAAAATTTAATGAAAAGTACATTAATGGGTTGAGTGAGATACTCACCATTGGATTTGATGGCGAGACGGAATCAAGAATAAGTGGAAATAAAAACACAAAAGGAATTAATGCAATCCTAAGTATGGATAGTTTACAGATTCTGTATTATGAAGTACAAATCCCTCTAGAAATGATATTTGGTCAACCTGATTCATTTCTTAATGATTCCACCAAATATTTTAGTTATGCTTTTGAAACTGGCCATCTTGAAATGCCCTCACAAGGTTCTGGTGGCATGAAAGGTTCAGGAGGCGGTAGAGGACAAGGCGGCGGCGGTGGCCGAGGTGGTGGCGGTGGTCAATCAGGAATGAATTCTGATGTGAAAAGAGAAATGCAACAAATGTCGCAAGCAAGTAAAATTCAAGTTAAAAAGGCTTCATTGTCAAACACTGTTGATTACAGCAATTCAAATTGATACAAGCCGGATTATTATCAGACAAATACTTATAAAGAACAAATAAACTACATTCATAATGACTCTAAAAATAAAGAAATTAATATGGGTCCTGCTTCTTGCAGTTATTTCCCAAAATCTTTTTAGTCAGGAATCAGAAGAAATCATAATTAACAAGGTATATTATGTAACAACTATTAACCAGGTTATGAAAGATCTGGAACGCCATTATAAATTATATATTGATTATAATCCTGTAGATGTTCGCGGTTTTCATGCACCCTCAAAACACTACGATATGCCCTTGAGTGAATTTTTGGCGGCAATTTTTAAAGATACCGACCTTCATTATAAGATAGTGGAGGATCAGATAGTAATCCGTAAAAAAGGGGTTGGAATAGATTTGGAAGACAAAGTTTATGAAAGGAAATCTGATTTTACACTTACCGGAATTGTGAGAGATAAAGAAACCGGCGAAGCCCTTCCGTTCACCCAACTTTTAGTACAAGGAACAAAAAATG
The DNA here is from genome assembly GCA_029933565.1 of Bacteroidales bacterium. GTDB lineage: Bacteria > Bacteroidota > Bacteroidia > Bacteroidales > F082 > BM524. Next base: position 6,174 of record JAOZNY010000109.1, on the reverse strand, counting down.
GAACAACTAGCAATGTAGATGGTTATTTCACTCTTTTTAATGTGGCTTCTGATACTTCACGGATATCAGTATCCTATGTTGGTTATAAAAAAAAGATTGTGTTTCTTTCTCCTCGCCTAGTAAGTAAACCAATCACAATTGAATTGATTTCAACTTCAGTTCAACTGAAAGATGTTACAGTAGTTGGTAAACGCGAAGACCTTATGCAATTATCGGATAAAATAAGTGTTGCAACTATTAATCCCAGAGAAATAAGCACCTTACCAAATCTTGGTGAAAAAGATATTTTCAGAACTTTTCAGTTGCTGCCAGGTGTAAGCGGAAGTAACGAAGGCTCATCAGGATTATATGTTAGAGGGGGTACACCAGATCAAAACCTCATTTTATACGACGGCTTTACTGTTTACCATGTGGATCACCTTTTCGGCATGTTCAGCGCATTCAATTCAAATGCAATTAAAGATGTTCAGTTGTATAAAGGTGGCTTTGAATCAAAATTTGGAGGCCGTATTTCCAGTGTAATGGATATAGTGGGTAAGAGTGGGAATGATAAAAATTTTAATCTGGGAGTAGATATAGGATTTTTAAGTATAAATGGTTTTGTAGAAACTCCAATTGGTGATAAAGTTACCATTTTGCTCGCAGCAAGAAGGTCTTTTCAGTCTCCCTTATATGAAAGCATTTTTGGTAGTTTTCAGGAAGAATCACAATCTACCACTCAAACAGTTACCTCTCCAAATGGTAAAGGAAGTAGAACATTAGCCACTGCCGAACCATCTTCTTACTTCTATGATTTGAATGCTAAAGTTACTTATAAACCAACAGATAAAGACATTCTTTCTTATAGTTTTTTTAACGGTGTAGATGATTTGGACAATTCACGTGTATTTGATCGTACCGTTGGCGGGAAAAATATTTCAGGTGGGTTTAACGATCTCACAAAATGGGGAAACTGGGGAATGAGTACCAAATGGTCAAGAAAATGGAACAATAAATTCTATTCCAATGCTTTGATTTCATATTCTAATTATTTTAGTTTACGTGATCGCACAAGCGAAAGAACCCGAATGGTTAACGACGAATACATAACCCTAAAACGTGGCACCATGGAAGAAAATAATCTGCAGGATTATTCAATTAAACTTGATAATGAATATGAATTAAATGAAAATAACCGTTTAGAATTTGGTTTTCAAGCTAATCATTTCGACATTCAATATGATTATATTCAAAATGATACAAGTATTATACAAAACCGAAGCGATATAGGAAGTCTTTATGCTATCTATGGACAGGATAGTTGGAATCCATTTAATGGATTTAAAATTAAGCCTGGTTTGCGAGTTTCATACTTCGATGTTTCAGACAAGGTATATTTTGAACCGCGTTTATCTCTATCCTACAAACCCATACGTCAACTTACTTTAAAAGGTGCCTGGGGACATTATTATCAGTTTGTTCAAAGAGTAATTAGAGAAGATATTTCGGCAGGGAGCAGAGATTTCTGGATACTTACGGATGGAAATACCATCCCAGTTGGATTTTCAGAACATTTTATTATTGGTGCCAGTTATGAAACCAATGATTTTCTTTTCGATATAGAAGCATATTACAAAAAACTTTCGGGGCTTACTGAATATACATTACGGTTTATTCCACAATTTGGTACAATTGATTATGATGCTTATTTCTATGAGGGCGATGGGTATGCTCATGGAATTGAGTTTTTAATACAAAAGAAATTTGGGAAACTAACCGGTTGGGCAGGCTACACAATTGGAGAAGTAATTTATGATTTTCCTGTTTATGGAGATACTCCATTTCCTGCTGCCCACGATGTTACTCATGAACTTAAATTGGTGGGTACATATAAATTGAATGCATGGACATTTTCGGCAACCTGGATTTATGCCACCGGAAAACCTTATACCGAACCAATTGGTGGTTATCAGGTTGAATTACCTGATGGAACTACAGAAGATTTTATTTCAGTGGGGGCAAAAAATGCTGCACGATATCCTGATTATCACCGTCTTGATATAGCTGTTTCCAGAAATTTCCAAATGGGTGATTTAGGTATTGGAGCAGTAAATTTCTCCATTTTTAATGTTTACAACAAACAAAATGTTTGGTATAAAGAATTTGAAGTTGACGATAACAATCTAACAGAAACCAATGTTACCCTGCTTGGTATAACACCCAATATTACACTTTCTTTTAAACTTAGATAATCATGAAATATATAATAATAACCAGCCTTTTAATATTTACTTTTTCGTGTACAAAAACCACTGAAGACATAACTCTGTCAAATGATGTACCTGTAGTATCATCTTTTCTAAGTCCAAACGGTATTCCCTTGGTTCAAATCTCCAGACTAATTTTATTTGAGAATGATATTTCCGATACCACTGGCAATATTGATAATCTAGAGGTTTACCTTTCGGATTATGAAACTAAATATCAAATGAGTCCTGTTGATGGCAAACCAGGTCAATATCATTATATCGATTCAATTCTTCAGATAGATGCTGATGAAGACTACTATCTGGAATTTATGTACAATAATATTCCTGTGAGCAGCCAAACAAAAGTGCCTTTAAAACCTGAAAATTTTGAAGTTTCAACAACAATTATTGAGGTAGACAGAATATTGGAAGGAGAAGGTGGTGGTGGTCCGGGATTAAATAGCAATACTCTGGATTTAACGTGGATAAATCCTGATAACGGCTTTTATCTTGCCAGATATGAATATTTAGAAAATACCTATGATCCTATCAACGAAAACATTGTAATTGATTATCCTGAAGATGTTGCCAACGTTACCAGTACTCCTCTTCAAGACAGTATTTACTCAATTAGAGAAACTCAATTCAGGTATTTTGGAAGATACCACATAATACTTTATAAAATTACCAACGAATATGCTGTTGTTTACGAATCGCTCAACCAAAGTTCGCTTGAAGATCTTTCAGAACCCATAACCAACATCAACAATGGAAAAGGGATATTTGCTTCTTTTAATAGTGATACTTTATTGGTAAATGTAATTGAGTATTAGTTTGTGTATTTGATTATTTCTTCCAACAACTCCCTTTGGTTTGAAGACTTACAGTGAAAATAATATTAGTTTAAACAAAAATCAACTAGCCTGAACACTAATTTAGTGTAAAGCATGTGCCTACTTTGTAAAGCATATGCCTTAACAAACCCTATCCTGCATTACTGCATTGCACCTAAGTTTAAAAGACTAAATTAATTGCCTAATTTTGCCCTTCTGATTGCATAAGCAACAGTTTATTTCTTCTTTATGAAAATTCTATTAAACTGCCTTCCCCCAGCCGATATCCATACACCATCAATATCGCTTTCCATCCTAAAGAAATTTATGAATGAAAAAGGGGTAGACACTCAAATTAAATATTGGAATTTTCTACTGTCGCCTATGTTGGATTATTCGGATAGCGAAGATACCGAAGTCAGACTGCTTCCCTTTTTGTCCATTTTAAACGATAGAAATAAGAACGAAAAAGGCAACAAACGCATTCTCTCTTTCCTACAGAAATTACAGCCCGAATTCAAAACCCATGATCCGGATTATTATACTAATTTTCTCCGTGACATAAAAGCCGATATTCTTCACAATATAGAAATAGAATTAAAAAACATCAACCCTACTAAAATTCAAATCTTTGGAATCAGCGCCAAGTACAACCAATGGATTCCGGGCATACTGGTTGCCGAATCGCTTAAAAAAATCGCTCCTCATGTAAAAATCCTGGTAGGTGGTTTTGGGAATGCAAATGTGGCTGAGGAAGCCATGCAGATTTGCAAGCATTTTGATATGGCTACTTGGGGCGAAGGGGAATATCCCTTATGGCAGTTGCATACGGAAGTAGAAAAAAGCAGCCCCGATTATTCGCTTATACCTCGGTTTATGTATCGCCAGAATGGCGAATTAATAAAGTCGCTGACCAACAAAAGTGAATACCTCGATTTTGAAAATTATCTTTTCCCCGATTATAGCGACTATATAAATAACTATCCGCATCCAGAGGATATGGAGCAAGTGAATATTCCAATAAATACCATTCGTTCTTGTAACTGGGCAAAATGCAAGTTTTGCGATTTTAATCAGGGCTATAAATTAAGAATGAGAAGTCCTGAGTGCATTGTTAACGAAATAGAACATATTGGGAATGAATATGGCCTAAGCACTTTTTCATTTGTGGATAGCGATACTTTTGGCAATCACAAACATTTTAACAGACTACTGAATTTAATTATAGCACTTAAAAACAAGACCAATGCCGATTACGTTTTTTGGGCAGAGATTATTCCAAATCCACAGTTCACGGCAGAGATGATTGAAAGGATGGCCATAGCCGGATTTAAAAATACTTTTATTGGTTACGATGGTCTTTCCGACACTATGCTTCAGAAAATGAACAAAAGCAATAGTTTTTCTGATAATCTGTTCTTTGTTAAGCACAGCATAGAGAATGGCCTGGCCCCTTACGTTAATGTGATTAAACACATTCCCAACGAAACAGAAGATGATGTGCAAGAATGCATTGACAACTTGCATTACACCCGATTTTTCTATAAGGATCCCATTGTATCCTTTTCGCATAATTATGTAAATCTGGTGCTATCATCAATGAGTAAATACTATAAAATACTTACAGAGGAAGAGCGAAAAAACTATGATTTCGACATCATGACATATTTATTGCCCGACTATTTCCCTGACAATGAAAACCGCTTTCATTTATTTAGATATGAAAATAATGCTCCGGCAAATAGTAAAGAATGGGACAAACTTGAAGAAATAGAAAACTACTACAAAGACAATCGCTTCAGTTATAAAGTGCAAGAAAACAAGGGAATACTCTATTATACAGAGTACTGTAATGATGAAGAAATTGAAAATATAGTTTTTGACGATCCCGAATACGCTGCAGTACTTAAAGCAAGCCAACAACAAGTACTTTCCTTTAAGGAACTGATGGATGAAATCACCAAAAAGGGAATCCCCCTTTCAAAAAATCGGTTGATTGAAGTTCTTACTCATTTAAAACAAGCCTATCTTATTTATTGTACAAAGGATTTCTCAAATGTGGTATCCTTATTAAGCCTGTGATAAGCAACCATCTCCGCATCATTGTCACTGCATGCGCTAAATAACAAAGCAATTAAAATAGTGCTAAGTAAATTCTTTTCATTTTCAAAATTATTTGGTATAGGCTAACCGATGAAAAAAAAGGCAAAAAAATCAAGGAGTTGAGTGGGACTGAAAATGATTTTACCCCGACAGTATTTAATCTGATGAATAAACTTATTTTTGGCAATCTAAAACTTAATCACAAAATCATGAAAAATTTTCTTCTTTTATCTTTGTTTTTATTAATTATTCCAACAGTTTTTTCTCAAACAAGACCACAGAAAAAAATAAGGAAGGCTTTTGAGCAGCATGCACCTCAAGCTATGCAAGTTAAATGGACTGTAGAAGGTGAAAGGATTAAAATCTGGACTGCTGATTATATAGTGGGAGTTGATAGTATGCAAACAAAATATGATTCCAAAGCAAATTGGTTGTACACACTTAAGTTTATTAGCCTTGACCAACTTCCTCAAAATATTAAAGTTACAATTTTAGAAAAGTATCAGAGGGCTAAACTCACAAAGGCTGCTGAAATGCAGGAGCCTGATTTTGACGGCTATGGTGTTGCTTTTATCTACCTAAAGGAAAGATGGGCTGTTGCCATTACTAAAGACGGTTTTGTTACCAGACGTCAAATTACTACTAAAGGTTTTTGATTTCTGATAAAACGTAAGCTTTTCTTAATTGGTGAGACATTATCTCTTAACCTTTTTCCTAAATCAGGCTACTTTATGCTGAAGATTTTCAGTTTTGTGATGCTGCTTCCGTGTTTAACTAAAACACACACCTGAAACTTGTGTAAACATAGCGGAAAGTGCACTAGCATACTGTACTTCCACCCAGGAAACTTAACCGCAACAGCCGCGAACAGCCGAAGAGTTGGTCTAAAAACAGTAAAGATGAAGTGTGAGAAGCGCACTCCGTCAGTTGATTCTGGGCGAGGCGGGCTACTCAATTAGGCACCGTTGTTATTATTTCGTTTGAAGATCAACGTAGTTACAATTATTCTT
>JAOZNY010000335.1 GCA_029933565.1 Bacteroidales bacterium | reverse complement strand
TCACAAAAACTGGTGTAATTTTGTACAAATATTAATTGTATATGAAAACATATATTGATTGTTTGCCATGTTTTATGAGCCAGGCTTTACGTGCGGGGCGAATAGCAACAAAAGATGAAACAAAGATAAAAGCATTGCTGGATGATGTTGGCTGCATGATAAAAGACATCCCCATGGACAGCACACCACCAGAGACAGGCAAAATGATTTACCAAAGGGTAACGGAGATTACAGGAGTTAAAGATCCGTATAAAAAAATCAAGGAATCGAATATCAATGAAGCATTGGCTCTATACCCAAAACTAAAACAAATTGTAAAAAATTCCCCCGACAAACTTCTAACAGCTATCCGTATAGCCATTGCAGGCAATACTATCGACCTTGGCCTTAACAGAGAATTTAATATTCTTGAAGATCTTAATAAGATACTAAAACAGGATTTTGCCATTTTTGATTATGAAGAATTTACTTCACAACTTGAAAAGGCCAAATCGATACTTTATATTGGTGACAATGCAGGGGAATCAGTATTTGACAAGATACTGATCGAGGAATTGGGGAAACCCACAACCTATGTTGTACGCGATATTCCTGTAATAAACGATGCAACTATAGAAGATGCCATCAATTCAGGGCTTGATGAAGTTGCTGAAATTATATCTTCAGGAACCACAGCACCAGGAACTATTTTAAAATTATGCAACAACAAATTTTTGCATAGATTTAACAATGCCGAACTAATCATCAGCAAGGGTCAGGGAAATTACGAAGGCCTCTCAAATGTGCAGCGTTCTGTATTCTTCCTCCTGATAGCCAAATGCCATGTAATTGCAAACGACCTGAATGTTAAGGAAAACGATATTGTATTAAAAGCCAACGGCAGTATTATCCAGCGACATAGGCAGCCGATGTAATTAAAAATATGCCCAAATGGATTCCTGACAAACAACAGAACACTCCTGTAAGGGTAGGTTTTACTTTGCCTTTAATATTTAACTTATTATAATAATTGGTGTAAAATCATCCCTTCTTGCTAATCTCAATCAATCTTGCTTTATCAATAATCCTAATGTGTTTTCCTTCAAGTTTAATAATACCTTCATTCTTTAATTCAGCCAACAACCTGACTGCACTTTCGGTTGAAATACATGAAAAATCAGCAATATCTTGTCTTGACAGTTTTGAAAACAATTCTTTCTGATTAAAACTCTCATCACATAAATAAAGTAGGGTATCAGCCAAACGACCATGCATTTGTTTGTGTCCCAAACTTTTTATTTTGTTAAACAATTGTTTTTCATTGGCGCAATACCATTTTATAATTTCCGATGCAAAATTACCATTGTCATTCAAGAGTTTTCTGAGGCTTTCTTTTTCAATCAAACAAATACTCGAATCCTCTAAAGCCACTGCCGAATAATTATAAATATTCTCTCCGTAAATAGATGATAAACCTATAAACTCTGATGTCTTTAAAATTTTGATATTGATATTTTTATTGTTTGGACTTTCAAGATATAATTTAACCAAACCATCTGAAATAAATAATACGTAAGAAGAGAATGCCCCTTGTTTACAAATAGTTTCACCTTTCTTATAAAGTATTTGAGTTTTTTTCTGGTTAATAAACTCAAGTTCCGAAGGTATCAGTTTTTTAAAACATGCTGAACTTTTAGTACAATCCAAACAATTTGTTGATTCGGTGAAATCATTCATAACACATCAATTACTTAAACCTTTGCCCATAAGGTTAACAATTAGTTCTTAATAATTTATCCAAAGTTAGTATTTATATCAATCGAAATATTGAATAATATCAATTATTTATTTATTTCTTATATAATTGTTTTACAATAAGATTATCAGGTTTAACTTAACTTTGTTGACGTATTAGGATTATTATAGAATTTATTGTTTAATTAAAGAGCAAAATCATGAAGACAACCTATTTATGCCCACACTGCAGGGGCTCAATTAATGCCGGAAACAACATCATTTTATCGGCCAAAACCAGTACAAACAAAAAAGGACTGATATTATTACATGAAGAAATTGGAAACTACACAAGTGAAATAAGTTCTTCATTAAGTGTTGAAGAAGGCGAAGTTGTAGACATTTTCTGTCCTGTTTGTCACGAAAGTTTAAACATCCCAATTAAAGATGCTCTTGCAAGATATTTAAAAATAGATGAAAACTTAAAAGAATGTCACATTATTATTTCGAGGAAATATGGCGAAAAAATCACTTTCACTGTCGACGAAAATAAACATGTTGAAACGTATGGGGAAAAACTAAGTAGATTTATCGATCCAGACTGGTTTTTACTGAAGTGATTTTTTGTAAATATTCCGACATATAACATTGAAAAAGGAATCAAAAAATAAATTATCATGAAAACAATATTAGTACCCACCGATTTTTCAGACCACGCATTGTATGCGCAAAAAGTAGCAGCAAGCATTGCACATCAAATAAATGCTGAAATAAAACTTGTTCATGTATATGATTTACCGTTGGCAGAATTTGCTGATCAGTATTATTACGAGAAGTTTTATAAA
>JAOZNY010000108.1 GCA_029933565.1 Bacteroidales bacterium | reverse complement strand
ATGACAGCCTTCTTCTAACTCAATTTATAGCCTCATTAAACAAAGATTATTTGTCATTTGAAACAAATGGTATTTCTATAACCAATTGTCATCCTGAGTATTAGCGAAGAATCTCATAGCACTGGACTTTAGTAAAATACAGATTCTTCGCTAATACTACCAATGACTACATTTTGTATAATGCTGTATTTTAATACTATATGGCTTTTTTAAAATTGCATTTTATTAAAAAATCACAATAATCAAGATCCAAATAACAAATAATATTCAAATAATAAATTTCAATGATCAAAACTAAAATTGAGCAATGGTTAAATGTTTGAATTTTATTTTTTTGTAAATTGAGATTTATTTGTGATTTGCAGATTGAGATTTGGAATTTTTGTCATCTTACTATGTGCGCCTCTTTTTCTAGAGGTGTTGGGTCTCAGGATGACAAAAAAAGTGTTTAATAAAAATCAAAAATAATAACTTATTTTTACTGAAAATTTTACGAGTGGACATAAAAAAGGCAAAGGAAATAATTAACAGGCTCAGTAAAGAGTTGCAAGAGCACAACTACAATTACTATGTTCTGTCGATGCCTACAATTTCTGATTTTGATTTTGACCAGAAACTAAAGGAACTTGAAAAACTTGAATTAGAATTCCCTGAATTAAAACTCCCCGACTCCCCTACTCTTCGTGTTGGTGGCGAGCCAACCAAAGACTTTAAAACAGTTAGTCATAAATATCCCATGTTGTCACTTTCCAATTCATATTCAGAACAGGAAATCAGGGATTTTGATAAAAGAGTAAGGAAGTTGGCAGGCGATGAAATCGAATACGTTTGTGAACTGAAATATGATGGTGTTGCCATTGGATTGACATATGAAAACGGTTTTTTAACACAAGCCGTAACTCGTGGCGATGGTGTTCAAGGCGATGATGTTACCAATAATGTTAAAACAATACGTTCTATCCCTTTAAAATTAAAGGGTAATCATCCTGATATTTTTGAAATACGTGGTGAAATTTATTTCCCGATTAAAGAATTTAACGACTTAAACCTAAAACGGATTGAGGATGGAGAACAGCCTTTTGCCAATCCCCGAAACTCAGCCTCGGGAACGTTAAAAATGCAGGATCCAAAAGAGGTGGCAAAACGGCCCTTAGATTGTTTTCTGTATTTTATCCCATCACAGCACTCTGAATTTAGTACGCATTACGAAAGTTTAAAACATGCTGAGACTTTGGGTTTTAAGATCTCAAAAAATATTGCCCTCTGCAAAAATATTGATGAAATACTAGAATTTATTGATGATTGGGACAAAGGCCGAAGCCAACTTGATTACGAAATTGATGGCATTGTAATTAAAGTAAATAACCTTAAAAAGCAACGTGATCTTGGTTTTACCGCTAAAAGTCCGCGATGGGCAATTGCTTATAAATTTAAAGCCGAAAGGGCTGAAACAAAACTACTTTCTGTTGATTTCCAGGTTGGCCGAACAGGAGCCATTACTCCAGTGGCAAACCTTAATCCCGTACAACTGGCAGGAACAACCGTAAAACGTGCCAGTCTGCACAATGCCGATATTATTGAGAAACTTAATCTACACTACCACGACTTTGTTTTTGTGGAGAAAGGTGGTGAGATAATTCCAAAAATAGTTGGTGTAAACACTAAACTTAGAGAGAGCAATTCTGATAAAGTAAGTTTTACAAAAATTTGTCCTGAATGTGGGAGTTCGCTTGTGCGAAATGAAGGCGAATCAGCCCACTACTGCCCAAACGAGGATAAGTGCCCACCACAAATCAAAGGCAAACTCGAACATTTTATTTCGCGAAAAGCGATGAATATTGACAGCCTTGGCGAAGGCAAAATTGAAATGCTCTTTGACCATGGCTTAGTTAAGGATGTTTCTGATTTATATAAATTGGAATACGAACAGTTGATTGGATTGGAGAAAATAATTCCAGCAACTGAAAGTAAAAAAGAAAAGAAACTTAGTTTCAAGGAAAAAACCGTTTATAATATTTTAAAAGGTGTTGAAGAATCAAAATCACATGGCTTTGAGAAAGTATTGTTTGCACTTGGAATAAGGCATATTGGTGAAACTGTTGCAAAAAAACTATCAGCCCATTTTAAAAACATCGAGGCTCTTGAAAATGCAAGTCTTGACGAATTAACTGAGGTAGACGAAATAGGCGATAAAATTGCTGAATCATTAATTGGTTGGTTTTCAAAACCGGAACATAAAAAGATAGTTAATAGTCTCATGGACAGCGGACTAAACTTTGCCATTGCAGAAATAGAAACTATCAGCAAATTACTTGATGCAAAGAGTTTTGTTGTCAGTGGGGTTTTTGAAAACCACAGCCGCGAAGAATTGAAAAAACTCATTGAGCAAAATGGAGGTAAAAACATTGGATCCATTTCTTCAAAAACCAATTTCATTCTTGCTGGCGAAAATATGGGTCCATCAAAAAAACAAAAGGCAGAGAAACTTGGTATTCCAATAATTTCAGAAAGTGAATTTGAAGAAATGATTGGAGGATAAATAAAATTTAGTTTTTTTTCTCCTTCTCTTTTTTCGAAGGTTTCTTCTCAAACTTATAAATAACCCATGCAAAACCAACCACAAGGTGAAGCATCACTATTCCAAAAATAATATATGCGATTGTATTATTCATTTATTTTAATGGATAGAAAATATCAGTTTGCCATTTTGTACTGTCAACTTCAGTAGCAGGGTCGGTAACGTAAACTTCCCAGATAAAATCCTTGGTCTTCAAATTAAAATCCTCAATATAATCATCAATGGCATAATGGGTTTCTTCAGTATTATAACCTCCAAAGTGTTTTACAAAAGCAGCCTTACCGGGTTCAATTTCAAAACGTTTTATCTCTTTTCTACCTTTAAACTTCCCATTGACAGGAATGGCAGCAGTAATTTTAATAAAACCTGCTGGATCCCAATTGTGGTAAACTGCTATTGGTGCTCCCGAAATATCGAATCCTTTTTTAGCAATATAAGTCATTATTTTACCATAATTCTTTCCCAGCAAAGCACCTATTCCCTCAACTGTAGTCGAATCGTATATGGCTAAGCTAGTAATTAATGGGGTCTCTACTATTTTAACTTTATTAATTTGTGGTTGTTTCTCTACATAAACTTTTAACGACTTAAGTCCTTTAAGCAACATAGGTTGTGTCATCGATTTAATTAAAGGGAGCAATAGTCTCTCAAAAGGATAAGAAAGCCCACTAATGGTAATTGTCCAACTTACATTTACACCATTTTCATTTTCTACAAAAATCCATTCACCAATGCCACCACTTCCTCCTTCGAATTCAAGTTTATTTTTTATGTATTTATATGGCTCGCTTTCCAATATTGTAAGTGTACCTGATCCTGCTGTTTTACCACTCCATTGTCGCACTGCCCCAACACCTTTTTCAGCACCTTCATAAGTATTTACTATTGTACTGTCTTCATCAAAAGGTGACCAGTTTGACCAGTTATGGTAGTCATTTACCTGATGAAAAACTAAGGAGGGATTTGCTTCAATATTAATACTGGAACTAACTACAGCCTCTTCGGGCATAAATAATGGTATTATAAATGACAGAGCCAATATTGTCAAAATTACTACACTAGTTATTTTAAGGACTTTCATACTTGAATGGTTTTGGTTTCAGATCCAAAAATACAAAATCAGTAAAACGCACTAATTAAATAAGAAGAGTTTGATTAATGAAATTCCTCGCAGTAAACTAACGAGGTATCTCAGTCGAATCTTGATATTTATTAGCGCATCAAGATGCGGGGAATAAAACCCATGAGATCCCTCGACTATCGCTCGGGATCAGTTCGGCTAAATGATTTTGAAAAACAAAATCATAGTCTCACTGATTTAAACAACAAATGACCAATTACCCAATTACAAATTACTGAGTAAGCATAACTGGCATAATGAGCATTAAAATGTCTTCAGGCGATTCTTTATCATCGTCAGGAAGAAGTATTCCAGCACGGTTAGGAGCCGACATTTCAATAATTATATTTTCGTTGTCGAGAGTTGCGAGCATGTCAAGTAGGAAACGCGAATTAAAACCAATTTCCATATCTTCACCTTCATAACTACAAGTTAACCTTTCCTTTGCTTCACTGGAGAAATCAATATCCTCTGCAGCTAAAACAAGTTCCTTACCCGAAACCTTAAATCTTACCTGATGCGTTGATTTGCTTCCAAAAATAGAAACCCTGCGTAAAGCGTTTAGTAAACTAACCCTGCTTACACTAAGTTTATATGGATTCTGCTGTGGTATAACAGCCTCATAATTTGGATATTTCCCATCTATTAAACGGCACACAAGAGTAATATTGTCAAATATAATTACTGCATTTGCATCGTTGTAATCTAGTGTTACCTCAGCATCTTCATCATCAGGGATAATACTTTTAAGATGATTTAGTGGTTTTTTTGGAAGGATAAATGATGCTATTTTTTCGCTGCCCAAATCAGTTCGTCTGTACCTAACAAGTTTATGGGCATCGGTTGCTACAAAAGTAATATTATCATTTGCTATTTCACAAAGAACACCTGACATTACCGGACGAAGTTCGTCATTTCCGGTGGCAAACAGTGTTTTATCGAAAGCATTAACAAGTTGTGAACCGTTTAACTTAATTTGATTTGTATTTTCTAAAACAGGAAGTTGAGGAAACTCATCACTTTTATGGCCAATAAGTTTGTATTTTCCTTCACCCGCAAATATCTCAATTCCCTGGTTCTCCATATTTACTGTAATGGTTACAGGCAGTTCAGGAAATGTTTTCATAATATCTAACAGCATCTTTGCAGGAATGGCAACAACACCTTCATCCTCCGACATATCCACATCAAGTTCAACACTAATAGTGGTTTCTAAATCCGAGGCTGTAATCTTCAATTTACCATCATTCAAATCAAATAAAAAATCTTCTAATATTGGTAATGTGCTACTTGTACTAAGCACTCCACTAATCTTTTGTAAACTACGCAGCAATGCTGTACTCGATATAATAAACTTCATTTTCTTGAATTAAATTTCGTTACAATATTTTTAGTAAAAATAGAAAAAAACTATTGTCATTAAAGAATCAAATCGACAAATTATTAACAACTAATCGGAGGTCAAAATCCTTTCAGGGAAATCGTTGTAATGATATTTTTTAACAATTACACCATTTTGCAGGATGACAATCCCCGGATTTGACCTGATCATTGCTTTAAGCTCAATATCATCGGCAAAATAAACTTCAATATCACTTTTAGCGAAGAATTTTCCCGCTGTTTCAAAGTCAGAACCGGTAACTATGGCGATAAACTGATTTTCGGTCAGTGATTGACTAATTTCAATTGCTCGCTCAAGACCAAGTTTGTTAGTTTTCTCAATATCAGGTATAATTACTAATATCTGTGTAAAAGGATTCTCAATTAAATGTGTAGTATTATCATTGGCTAGGCTATCTTCAATAATTAATTCATGCATTTTTATTAAAGAAGAATTATCGAAACGTTGTCCTACAAAATCCCAGGTGGCAAGCCAAAGAGAATCGCTCCATGGATAGTTTGGTGATAAATACTCTTTCGTTTCTCCAGTTTCTGTATTTTGATAGGTCAAATAAACTTTTGCATCCTCCTCCCCTATTGCTTTCATGTTGTTACCAATTTTCCATGCTCTAAAATCCATAAGAGGAAGATGATTGCTACTGTAATAAACAAAAGCAATAAACACAAACGATATTAATGCCAATAAACTATTTTGAAACCATTTTGGAGTATGTTGAACTGCCTGCTTTCTCATTACAAATATTACCACAGCCATTATGATCAGGACTATATTTTTGTAAAAAGTCTCCCAGTTTGAAAGTTTAACAGCATCGCCAAAGCAGCCACAGTCGGGAACAAGATTTAAAGTAGCATCAAAATATGTTATTGTAGTAAATATCAACATTATCAACAACACGCCTAAAGCCCCAAGTTTAAACCTTAACCGGAACAACATTGATACTCCCAAAACAAATTCAACCACTATTAATAGTAGCCCAAGGTACAATGCATAATCAACCATAAAATACCAACTATAGGCTTCCAGGTAATCTTCTACACGATAGGCAGTCCCTAATGGGTCGATGCCTTTTACAACTGAAGAAAAAATAAATACAAGTCCAACTACTATTCTAAAAATTAGCAGTACAACACTTTTGTCTTTTTTAAGCATTGACATTTTCCTTCTCAATTAACAGTTTAATCAAAGCAAAAACAGAATAATTAATAATGTCGTCGTAATTTGCAGCCAGACCTTCGGAAACAATTGTTTTGCCTTTGTTATCCTCAATTTGCTTAATTCTCAGCAACTTCATTAAGATAATATCTGTAAGGGAAGAAATTCTCATATTTCGCCAAGCCTCGCCATAGTCGTGGTTTTTGTCGAACATAAGATCGCGAGCTGCAAAAATGTGTTTTTTATAAAGATCAACGGCCTCTTGTGCATTTAAGTCAGCTTCCTCTGCATAACCCTTTTCAAGTTGTATTAAAGCCATAACCGAGTAGTTTACTATCCCCACAAATTCTGGGATTATTCCTTCGTCTACTTTGCTCATTCCATTTATCTGAATGCTGCGTATTCGGTTTGCCTTAATGTAAATCTGGTCGGTAAGGCTGCTAGTCCTGAGTATCCTCCATGCCGTGCTATAGTCCTTTTGCTTTTTCTCAAAAATATCCAGACAATAATTTATAATTTCTGCAAACTGTTTTGAAGTATCTTTGTCCATTATTAAAACTCTAAATTGTGCTCTAAAACTTTTTTAAATTGGGCAATAAAGATACATCTTTTAACACAAAAACAAGGCCTTTAAACTGCAATGGCAAACTCATTGATTTTGAGATACCAAAGGTTATGGGGATACTAAACCTGACTCCTGATTCCTTTTACGATGGCGGTAAGTACTCAGGAATTGATAAGTACTTATTACAAACAGAACAAATGATAACTGAAGGAGCTGCCGTTGTAGATATTGGTGCTTTTTCGAGCAGGCCAGGTGCCAAATTAATTTCAATGAAAAAAGAAGCAGTACGGCTAATTCCTGTACTGAAGGATTTAATAAAACACTTTCCACAAACAATATTTTCAGTTGACACTTACAGAAGCGAAATTGCAAAACAGTGTTTTGAAACTGGTGCAGGCATTATCAATGATATTTCTGGGGGGAACTACGACAAAGAAATGTTCAGTACAATTGCAAAACTCAATATTCCTTACATACTAATGCATCTTCACGGATTGCCAGAGGATATGCAACAAAATCCAATTAGAAAAAATGCATCGCAGGAAATAAAATTATTTTTTCAGGAAAAGGTTGATGTTTTAAATAAACTGGGATTTGATAAAATTATACTCGATCCCGGTTATGGATTTGGCAAGAGCCTTGATTGCAATTATGAAATTCTAAAGAATCAAAACAATTTAAGGATTAATAATTTACCAATTATGGCTGGACTGTCGCGCAAGTCGGTGGTTAATAAAGTATTGAACACCAAGCCTAAAGATGCTTTAAATGGAACTACAATACTAAATTTAATGGCATTGCAAAATGGGGCTAATATACTGCGAGTTCACGATGTTAAAGAGGCCGTTGAAACGGTGAAATTATTTAAGTATTATGAAAACATAGATTCTTGTGATTGAATCATTCAAAAAAATTATTAATCCAAATCCTTCCTATTAAATCCAATTGATTATTTTTACAAAAAAAAGTTTTGACATTACTATTTATTGATTTCAGAATACTTGACATTGTTGATATTTTTTTGGTAGCAATACTTCTGTTTGCCTTATATCAAATGCTTAAGGGTACAGCAGCAATTAATATTTTCCTCGGACTGGTTTCTTTGTTTTTAATGTGGCAACTGTTCTCAGCACTTGAAATGGAATTACTTACTGAAATACTTGGGGCTTTCATAAGTGTTGGACTTGTGGCACTTATAATTATTTTTCAGCCCGAAATACGACAATTCCTATTTGCCTTAGGAACACCTACATTTTTTAGCAAATACGGCAAGAAATTCCGGTTTTTAAAACCACTTCTAAGCACAACCATTAATTTTGGAATTGACCCAATTATTGTTGCCTGCAAGAAAATGGGTGAAAAAAAAGAAGGAGCACTGATAGTTATTACAAGGCAAAATGAACTTAAGCAATTTGTAGATACGGGTGACACTATAGATGCAGCAATTTCCACTTCTCTCATTGAAAATATCTTCTTTAAAAACAGCCCAATGCATGATGGAGCGATGATTATTACCAATAATAGAATAGTCGCAACAAAATGTATTCTGCCTGTTTCGAAACAAAAATTACTCAATAATGCAGGACTGCGTCACCGGGCAGCCATGGGAATTACCGAAGTTTCTGATTGTGTTGCAATAGTAGTTTCAGAGGAAACAGGTCATATTTCGTATGCCACCAGGGGTAAAATGAACTTTACCATTTCGCTTAGCGAACTTCACGATGCCTTAACTAGCGAATTGAATATTACTACTGAAAAAGACAAAAAGTAATTCATTATTAATTCTTGATAAACTTTCCTCTGCCACTTATCTCACCCTCAGTTGTAGTAATCAAATAAAAATAAAGCCCACTTTTGTAATTGCTAAGGTTTAATGTAAGATGATTATTTGAAGTGATAAATTTTTGCTCAATTTTATTACCGCTAATATCAAAAATTGATAGACTGCCTTGGTTGATATTCTCAAACTCAATATTTATAAAATTGAAAGCAGGATTTGGAAATGCTTTTGTTTGAGTTATAGTTTCTTTAACTATCCCAACAGGAATAACATTAATAAAATCAACACCTTTTACTTCAAAATTATCAGTATTATAATCCAAACTTACTAAAGTATAACCAATAGTTGGGTTATCGGTAAGCCAAATGTAAGTGGTCTTTTCTCTTTCTTCTGATGAAATCAATACCCAGTTGCCAAATGATTTCCCCCAGATGGTATCGTATTCATGGCGAGCCTCTTTAACCCTAATTGTTTCAAAAGTTCCCAGAGGCAATATCATGGTTCCCCATGCATCGACAAAACTATTTTTTTCGGTGGCTTTTTTTATCCGAATAGAGTCAATCCAGGGAGTACTAGTCTCCACCGTAACTTCTATGCTAAAAATTTCATCGCGGGAATTACCGTATTGCTCAGGAAAATCATAAACAATTTCTTTGGGCTCCAGTGGTGCCGACAATATTCCAAACTCCTCAAATGGCCCAACAGCACCAATGCCACTACACTCATCATCATTTCTTACGAGATAAACAAATCCTAAATCAGATAATGATTCAATTGCAAAATTAGCGTCTGGAAACTCATCCGGATAGGGAGTCCAATCGGGTAAGTTAAAAATAATAGTATCAACGTCATGCTCAATCAAACTAGAAAAATCCCATGTCCTGTCCGGCCCAGGTATCCCAATAGAAATATCTTGATTAGGAATAGTATCACCTGAAATATAAAATGTTGTGCCTTCGGGTGCTAGATCTTCGTTGGTGAATTCAATCTGTGCTAAAAGGTTAACGCTAAGAAGCATAACCAATATTAAACTTAGTTTTTGTTTCATTACTGTTTTAAATTATGTAATCAACTACTGCTGTTTTTTCAATAACTGTTTTCAAATAATCGAGCACTTTTATATGCTCGGGATGGTCTCTATAAACATTTAAACCATGTTCATCTTCAAAGTCAGCCACAAGCACAAGATCAAAAGCAGAAGGCTTTTTTGAGAAGTTTAAACCAACTTCCATCTTAATCAATGGTTCAATACTTTTTTCAAGTGACAAAAGCATATTTTTGGTTTTAGTTGAAACCACAGTACGGGTGGCCTTCTCTAAAAAATTAATCATTACAATGTGTCGTAACATTTGTTGTGTTTTTAAAATTTAGCAATTTCAATA
>JAOZNY010000334.1 GCA_029933565.1 Bacteroidales bacterium | reverse complement strand
ACCCTTACAATAGGCGGTGTCTCAATTTCATTGCTCAGATGCAAAGCTCGATCGTAAATGGAAACTTTGAACATAATTGTGTCGTAGTCTGAAAGTGGATTGTAAACATAAACCGTGTCCTGAAAAAGACCTTTAATATTTAAATTTCCACTAATGGGTGTAAGCCAGGGGAAACGCGAGTTAAAAGTAAGGGTATCGTATTGTTGAGTTTCGTTATTCCAAACTACAATGGGCACTTCTACAAATTCACCATTCTGCTGTTCAAAATATCTGATAATCATATTATAATAATAATCGCCCGACGAATGGAAAGGTGGTAATGTATCTTTACTTCTAAGGCCTAAATCTCCATCACCATCAGTATAATTAAATTTTATAACACCTCGTTCAGTTATGCCTGTTTGCGTATTCATCAACAAAACAAAATCAACAAATGTAATTTCCGGTTCAATTGGAAAAGTTTCAAGTTTCCGACAACTGCCAACAACTACAGTTATTACAATTGAAAATAGAATTACTTTTGTAAAAAGCCTCATGGTTTATTTTAAAACTGTAAAATTACAAATTTAAATTCAAATTTTTATAAATAGAAAAACCAGTAAAATAATTAGCTTATTTATTGACACACCCCTGATTCCCCTCTCGATAGGGGATAATAGGAAATTATTTTTCTGCTTTTTCAGATAAAGAATTACAAACTGAATGCCAAAACCATCTGATATAGAAAGTTTAATCTTTAAAATCAATAACCTTGATGATTTTAACGAACTTGCCATAAAAATATTTCACTTTCAATATAAAAACAATATTGTCTATCGTCAGTTTGTAAATAATTTGGAAATCGATATTTTGGGCATTACGTCACTGAATGAAATTCCGTTTTTGCCAATTGAGTTTTTTAAAAGTCATAAAGTTATTTCGTTTAATCAACCGGCAGAAAGATCATTTAGCAGCAGCGGCACCAGTGGCTTGAAAACAAGCAATCATTTTATTGCCGATTTGTGTTTGTATGAAAAAAGTTTCTTGAATTCGTTTTCATTGTTTTACGGGAATCCGGAAGATTTTGTTTTTATAGCACTACTGCCCTCTTACCTTGAAAAGGGAGGCTCATCACTCGTTTACATGGCTGAAAAACTTATTCAGAAAAGTAAACACAGCGAAAGTGGTTTTTATTTAGATGAATACAAAAAACTTAAATCAACACTTTTAAATCTTAAACAGCAAAACAAAAAAACTATTCTTTTGGGTGTAACTTATGCGCTACTCGATCTTGCTGAGGATTTCGCAATTAACTATCCTGATTTAATTGTTATGGAAACCGGTGGAATGAAAGGCAGGAGGAAAGAAATGGTGAGAGAGGAACTCCATTCGGTTTTGACTAAGGGTTTTGATGTTAATAGTATTCATTCAGAATATGGCATGACCGAACTACTGTCGCAAGCCTACTCAAAAGGTGAAGGAATTTTTAATTGCCCTCCCTGGATGAAAATAAAAATAAGGGATATTAACGACCCATTTAGTTTTGTAAATACTGGCAAAACAGGAGGCATTAATGTAATCGATCTTGCCAATTTGTACTCTTGTTCCTTTATCGAAACTAAGGATTTGGGAAAGGCTTACGCAGATGATAGTTTTGAAATTCTTGGCCGATTCGACAATAGCGATGTTAGAGGTTGCAATTTATTGATTGATTAATTCTCTAAAACCTAATCCTGTTTTTATCTTTTTTTCACGCCACTCCGCAAAGTCGCAACGAAGTTTTTTTCTTTCAAAACAAATCACCACTCCAAAACTCCATTACTCCATCTTTCCACCTCTATCTTTTTTCTTAATCTCAAATCGTCTTAAAACTCCAGCCTTCCCTGTACGTTTTCAACTCTTTCAATTATTTCAGAAGAATTATTTGCGGGCGAGTTTAGTTTGGAAGAAACTTGGTAAGCATCCATTTTTGATGCATCAAAAGGCTGGAGAAGATTTTTCAGATAAGTTTCATCCTTTTCAAAGAGCCAGGCTTGTTCATCGTGTTGGTTTAAAATTACGGGCATCCGGCTATGAATATCCTGCATAAGTTTGTTGGGGCTTGTGGTAATTATTGAAAATGAATTAAGCACTGTGCCTTCAGTATCCTTCCATGCTTCCCAAATTCCTGCAATGGCAAATATCTCTTCTGTTTTCAAAAAAATCCTATAGGGTATTTTTTGTTTTCCCTGCTTCTTCCATTCAAAAAAACCGTTGGCGGGAATCAGGCATCTCCGCTGAGAAAATGCAGTTTTAAAAGATGGCTTTTCCAAAATATTTTCAGCACGAGCATTAATTAACTTAAATCCAATTTTTGGGTCGCTAGACCAAAAAGGTACTAAACCCCATTTAAAATAATTCAGTTTTTCGGGGTCATTATTTGTTATAACAGGAAGTTTTTGTGAGGGTGCACAATTATAACTTGGCGAATACATTTCATCGAACACTTCCACATTGAAGCGTTCAGAAATTTGCTTACCTTTTACCGAAAGTTGAAATCTACCGCACATTGTTTTTACTTATTAAATGTTATCATAGTTATCGAGTTATCAAGGTTATC
>JAOZNY010000333.1 GCA_029933565.1 Bacteroidales bacterium | reverse complement strand
TCCTGTCATACACTTTGCTTGCAGGTATTTTATTTTTTGCTTCAAAATATTTTGGTGGACACGAAAAAGTAATTCAATTGAGTATTAATACTCTACTGATGCTTGCCTTTATTTTGAGTGTTTATGTATTTGATATTAAGGGAATAAAAAAATAAATTAATTTTTTGCTATTATTGAAACCCTGAAATCATCAATAAAAATATCTTCACTACCATTGTTCCAAACATAAATTTTAAGAATCCCTTTGTTATGCTTTTCTATTACAAAGGTTTTATTAAAAAATAAATATTCCCAATTACCAGATTTTTTGCTAGTGGCTAAAGGTTTTGAAACCCAAACATTCTCATCCCCTGTGATAAGTGAAATTACAAGCATGGCTTTTGAACTAGGATTTAAATATCTCACATCTGTTTGTACTTCAAGTTTCAAAGTACTGTCGATCATTAGAGCCCATAGCGAATCCATGGAATATTTATAAGAATAGGAAAGTTTAGAGCCTTTGATTTTATGAGATTTATTTCCCAAAAATGCATTGTCATAAACAATACTGAATTTTTCATTATGAGCAGAATTAAGACTATCGAAGTTTTCCTTTATATTTAGAATGGTTTGATCGTTATTTTTAATGTGTTTTAAAAACAACTCATTTGCATTATCGATTTCAAATACGTTTGTTTTGGTTGGTTTTACCTTAATTCTTTCAAAAGCAATTTTAATACTTTTTGACACAAATAACGAACTGGAATTTCTAAGCCTGACTTTAATAACATCCTGTTCAACAATATCCGAAAAAGGGTTTTGAATAAAAGGACTACACCACAAACCATCAACTGCTGTTGCTGTGATATATCTAAATGTCAGAGTCTTTCCATCTTCAAACAAATAGTCAATAAAATACTCCTCGCCTTTAAATAAAAAGGTTTTAAGTTTTCCGGCAAAGGTTTTTTCAGAATAGGCTTTTAAGCGAATTATTTCGTTCTTAGAGTCAGGAATATCAACCCATTTACCAAACTCAACAATCTGTTCTTCACTTAAGATTTGTTCAGAAAAGTTTTGACTTTTATTCTTCTTAAACAGCAAAAAAGTGGGTTCTTTTTCTATAATTGAATAGTTATTTAAAAGGTTAAAAATCAAAAGGGGTTCGTCATTTAAAATATATCTTCCATCGAGGGAGCCAAACCAACCCTGATATTTATTTTTTGTTAAATGAAATAAAACAAACTCCAGCGAATCATCGTTTCCTGAATAAGATTGCGCTGCTTTTGCCGAAACCCACTGAGAGGTGGAAGCACCAACCTCCAGTGTTTGTCTGTTCTTCCAGTTAAGATTATTGGCAGCGATATAAGATAAATCCCAAGGATAAACATCTATTGTTGACCTACCAATGCTTTCTTTTGTTTGAACATTAAGTTTATTTTGGCTTATATTTTTTTCAGAGATATTTCTATACTTCTTTTCAAAAGTATTATTGTCTAGCAAGGGTTCAAGAAAATTATTAATCCCTGATATTTCAATTTTTAAACTTTTATAATCAGGCAGATTTGTCATATTAAAGTATAAAAGCAACACGCTAAGCGGAAGGCCATAAAGCAAGAATCTATTCTTCTTACTGGAAATTATTATTAAAATGCCAATAAATACAATTACAAAAGAAATCAGTTTATAGTAATGATGAAAATCTTCACGTGACATTGAGTGTTTCCATGCAACAAACAACGGAAACAATAGCAGTAAGAATACTATACTTACTTTTTTATCTTTATTCAAAACCGGAATTATTGCCAATGTTAAAATGAAAAGTGATAAAACTACCCAGTTGTTTTCAGGATGAAGAGATAAGGATTCAGAGTATGAAGATGATAGTTTTATAATGCCATACAAAAAACTTAAAAATAGGTTCAGGTCTTTAAAAACCAATAAACCCATTAAAACAAAAATACCCAAAACTACTGATACTTGGATTAACAATTGCTTCTTGTTTTTATGCAAATAAAAACTCACAAATGGCATTATAAAAACCATCGATAAAGCACTTATTCCTATTGATGATTTAATGAACAAGCCTAATGATGCAATTATAGCAGCCAATAAATAATAGGCAAGGTTTTGTTTTCTTATTGAAAAATAAACTAATACAAAACTACTCCCGATAATTAATAGATCAAGATCGGCGAAATATGAAACAATCATTATTAAAACAACAGAAAACATTTTCCGTTTGCTATTAATAAAAGAATCAAGTTTAAGCAACAATGCAATAAAACTTAATTTAAGAAAAGTATAAAAGAAAAAAGCAATTAAAAAATTATTCCCTTCAACTGTAGGAATTTTAAAAAACCCAAGCGGTCCGATGGGGTAAATTAAATTAACTAACGTGTTATAATCGTGAACAAAAAGCCAGTTTAGTGCCCAAATGTATGATTTATCCAGACCTGTGCCAAACAGTGGTTCAAACTTTTGAAAAGTAAACAGAAAGATAATTATTAGGATTGCAAAATCCCTGAATGTGTTTGAATATGCTTTTAATCTCTTCATTTGCTAAAAAACAAAAATAGATATAATTCGTTACTTATTTTTTC
>JAOZNY010000332.1 GCA_029933565.1 Bacteroidales bacterium | reverse complement strand
CCGGCTAAAGGTTACAGAACCAGGTCGAAGACTAAGGCTTCGAATAAGTACATCATTGATAGAAGAAAGAAATAGTTGAACGATAAACTAAAGAATTAATATGAGCCGTTCGTTAAAAAAAGGACCTTACATTGATATTAAACTTGAAAAAAAGGTTATGACCAATGTTGATTCAGGAAAAAAAACTGTGATTAAAACATGGTCAAGAGCATCAATGATTTCTCCTGATTTTGTTGGGCAAACTATAGCCGTACACAACGGAAATAAATTCATCCCTGTTTATGTTACCGAAAATATGGTAGGACACAAACTTGGTGAATTTGCACCAACACGACAATTTAGAGGTCACGCTGGTAAAAAAGATAGGTAAATAAATAAAGAGCCACAACAATGGGATCGAGAAAACATAATAGTGCAGAAATAAGAAAAGAAGCACGTAAAACACAATACATAGCTCGTTTGCGCAATGTACCAACGTCGCCTAGAAAAATGAGGCTTGTAGCCGATATGATCAGAGGTATTGATGTTGAACTTGCTCTTGGAATGCTACAACACTCACCAAAGGAGGCATCAGGACGTGTTTACAAACTATTGCGTTCAGCAATTGCCAACTGGGAAGTGAAAAATGAAGGTGAAAGAATTGAAGATAACCAATTATTTGTTAAAGAAATAATGGTTGACAGTGGCAGAATGCTTAAACGTATTCAACCAGCCCCACAAGGAAGGGCTCACCGTATCAGAAAAAGATCAAATCATGTTACCCTTA
The DNA here is from genome assembly GCA_029933565.1 of Bacteroidales bacterium. Taxonomy (GTDB): domain Bacteria; phylum Bacteroidota; class Bacteroidia; order Bacteroidales; family F082; genus BM524. The sequence goes on along the minus strand of JAOZNY010000332.1, from coordinate 1,815 downwards.
CTCTTGGCAACCGCTTGGTAAAAGAAGCAGTTGAAGAGGTTAACGAAACAGCTAAAAGCGAATAATAATTATTAAGTAATATAAGAATGGGACAAAAGACTAATCCAATAGGACTCAGGTTAGGTATCATCAGAGGATGGGACTCATACTGGTATGGCGGCAAAGATTTTTCTTCTAAATTAGTAGAAGATGATAAAATCAGAAAATATCTGAATGCACGTCTATCAAAAGCAGGAGTTTCCAAAATACAGATTGAGAGGACACTTAAACTTGTTACTGTTACTATTCATACTGCCCGTCCGGGAATTATAATCGGAAAAGGTGGACAGGAAGTTGACAAACTTAAGGAAGAGTTAAAAAAACTTACTGGAAAAGAAGTACAGATTAACATTTCAGAGATTAAAAGACCTGAGTTGGATGCTAATCTTGTTGCAAATACTATTGCAAGGCAAATTGAGGGAAGAGTATCTTTCCGCCGCGCAATTAAAACATCAATTGCCTCAACAATGAGGCTTGGTGCAGAAGGCATTAAGGTTCTTATTTCAGGAAGAGTTGGTGGAGCAGAAATGGCTCGTACAGAGCAGTATAAAGAGGGACGTGTTCCCTTGCATACTCTTCGTGCCAATATTGATTATTCACTTGTTGAAGCACATACAACCTATGGTAGAATTGGTATTAAAGTATGGATCTTCAAAGGTGAAATTTACGGAAAACCTGAACTGGTACCAACAACTATTGGCGGAAGCAAGTCGAGAGACAATGCAGGCCATAAAGGTGGTGGACGACCAAGAGGAAGAAGAAGATAATTTAAATTGTAATTGTTAAATTTTAGAATAGGATGTTACAACCTAAGAGGACAAAATACAGGAAGCAGCAAAAAGGAAAGATGAAAGGTAATTCCCAAAGGGGACACCAACTTGCCTTTGGATCATTTGGAATGAAAACTTTAGATGAAGGCTGGCTAACTTCGCGTCAAATTGAGGCTGCCCGTCAGGCTGTTACTCGTAAGATGAAGCGTGAAGGCCAACTTTGGATTAGAATATTCCCCGACAAACCTGTTACCAAAAAGCCAGCCGAAGTAAGGATGGGTAAAGGTAAAGGTGCTCCTGAATATTTTGTAGCACGTGTTACACCAGGCCGTATTCTTTTCGAAGCAGAAGGTGTACCATTAGATATTGCCAAAGAAGCAATGCGCTTAGCAGCACAAAAACTGCCTGTTGGCACCAAATTTATTGTAAGAAGAGATTACACTGCTTAAAATATTAGATGATGAAACAGGAAGTAGTAAAAGAACTCAGCACAGCCGATATTAAGGACAGGCTTGAAGAAGAAAAAAAGCACCTAGTGCGCTTAAAATTAAATCACGCAGTTTCCCCTCTGGAGAATCCTCATCAAATTAAGGATAACAAAAGAACAATTGCCAGACTGGAAACCGAGTTGAGAAAAAGAATCCTTGAAGAAAAAAATAATAAGTAATCAGGTGATGGAAAAAAGAAACCTCAGAAAAGAAAGAACAGGGATTGTTGTTAGCAATAAAATGGATAAATCCATTATTGTTGAGATAGTTCGTACGTTTAAACATCGTATGTACGGGAAATTCATTAAAAAGACCAACACTTTTGTTGCTCACGATGAAAACAACGATTGCAATGTTGGCGACACTGTTCGCATAATGGAAACCAAACCATTGAGTAAAAGTAAAAATTGGAGACTAGTAGAAATAATTGAAAGAGCTAAATAACCATGATACAACAAGAATCAAGACTTGCTGTTGCAGACAACAGTGGTGCTAAAGAGGTGCTTTGCATCAGGGTA